>NZ_JAUBTV010000066.1:0-44550 GCF_036705145.1 Microcoleus sp. B5-D4
GACTAATGACTAATGACTAATGACTAATGACTAATGACTAATGACTAATGACTAATGACTAATGACTAATGACTAACAAAACTTGTTTCCTTAGCTTCTAATTTAGCCCGATCGACCTCTTGCAAATCCCCGTGGTTTAGAGTCCAAAATTTATCGGCTACACTCAACAAATCGCTAGCATCGTGAGTAACAATCAACAAAGTCCAGTGACTTTTCAACTTACTCAACAAGCTTACCAACTGCCGCCGCATCGACCAATCTAAACCCGCCGTCGGTTCGTCCAAAAGTAGCAAATGCGGCTGCCGAATTAGCTGCACCGCCAGGGCTACCCTCCGCTGTTGTCCGCCGCTCAAAGCGTGGGGGGAAGCGCGCAGCGGCAAATGTCCGAGTCCCACTTCTGCCATTGCTGAGTTAATTTGTTCTTGTCCCAATTCAGGATGCCCCAACCGCAATTCTTCTAAAATTGTGCCTCCGCAAAAATGCCTTTCTGGAAACTGGAAGACTAACCCTCCTAACTGTTGCAAGTGTTCCGGTGTTAATTCCTGTTCCCGCCAACGGATGTCGCCGCTAGTTTTTTCGGCTAAACCTGCTAATATTTCTAATAGCGTACTTTTGCCTGAGCCGCTGCGACCCACAATCAGCCCCATTTGCTGCGATGGCAGTTCTAAGTTAATATTTTTCAGAATAGGATTCGGACAGGCGGTAGGATGATATACTAAGTTTTTTAGATAAAGCATTAACGGCAGTTGTTAGTTGGCAGTTGGCAGTTGGCAGTTGGCAGTTGGCAGTTGTTAACAGTCAACAATCTACATTCAACTATCAGAAAAATAGTTATTGTTGGAGCGGGGAACTTCGGGTTGTGCTATTGATAGTTAAGGCTGTTTTTGGCTGGGGTCGATCGCACACAATTATTTTACATAAATCTTAACAAAAATTTCCTTTTTTTTCAGGAGTGGCGTTTGATTTTTCTGTTTTTTCATGGTATATTTTAATAATGGAAATCTGTCCATCAATATATTACAAGTCACACTTCCATTATTAAAATATACCTCAAGAACCACAAAAAATCAAGCAAATTTCACTCTTTTTTTGGTCGCGGCCCGAAAGTCTGAAAATTTAACTCTCTTGTTTCTAGTTTACAGTATATTACATTGAGAGAATTGACGATGACGAAAAACCCTTTAGCATCGGTGGGCAAGCAAATGTTAAGTTCTAAACAGACAGTGCGGGCGATCGCGAGTGCAGGAGCGATCGCCCTCAGCATCTGCATTAACTCAGCAGTAGCGGGCGATCCCTTTCGCAGCAGCAACCCGCAGGCGATCGGGCCCAACACCGAAACCGCTTTCAAAACAATGTTTCAGCAAGGAAACTACAAACAAGCAAAAACTCAAATTCAACAAGCACTATCAGCCGAACCAAACGAGCCGCTAGCCTATGCAATGGCAGCCTCCCTCTCCTACATCGAAAAAGACTTCAACTCGATGAATTCCTACGCGCAAAAAACCCGCGAAGTCGGAGAAAAATTGGCGAAAACTAATCCATTGCGCGGCAACATTTACACAGCAGCAGGCCACTTTCTAGAAGGGGCGAACATTATAGCAAAAGAAGGAACAGCCAAAGGCGCGCCCCAAGCTTTGAGTAAATTGCGAGTAGTATTTCAATACCTAGATGCCGCCGACAAAATAGCGCCCAACGACCCAGAACTTAACCTGATCAAAGGCTACATGGACTTAATGCTAGCCACAAACCTGCCCTTTTCCAACCCCAACGAAGCCATTCAAAGACTCGAACAAAAAGCCTCTCCCCGCTACTTAGCTTATCGCGGCATGGCAGTAGGCTATCGAGACTTAAAAAAGTACGATCGCGCTTTAGAGTTTGCCAACAAATCCCTAGCAGAAACGCCAAATAATCCCGAAGTTCTCTATCTAAAAGGACAAATCTTGTTTTCCCAATCCCAGGGAAAAGACAGCAACAAAACCTTACTTGAGGAAGCCCGAAAAAACTTGGACGCAGCCTTAGCAAAACCTGACCAACTGCCGCGTAGTTTAGTAGCCGAAATCTTCTTTCAGCAGTGCAGAACCCGTAACCGTATCGACAGCAAATCTCGCGCCTGCGACCCCATGCGCGATAAAATTAGAGATGCAGATGGAGTCTGGGGGCCGGCGGCCTTACCACCACTATAAAAAGAGTCAGAGGCAAAGTCAGAAGTCAGGAGTCAGGAGGAAAATTTTTCCTGTCTCCCTCTGTCCCACTTTTCCTCTCTCCTGCAATCCAATTCCTGCAATTTTATTCCCTTTCTTTGAGAAAATTGATGCAAGTAGAGTTTCGCGAGTTTAACCCCTTTGACCTCTGGATTTGGCTGAAGTTCAGCAACGTACCTTCAAACGGTGAAAAACAGTATGTTGAAGAAGTGTTTGACTCTTGGTTTTTCTTGGGAAAACTTGGAGGATTTAATGCGGAAAATTTGCAAGTTCAAGATGAAGGCTTAGACATCAGTGATATGAATTACGATGTTAATCTAGCCGACCAAAGCATGATGGCTTTGATGCACAATATGGGAGAAATGGAGTATCAAGGTTCTTGGGCTCGTTGCTGGTTTGATTTGGGTACTAGCGATGCAATTGGACTCGATGTTTTGATTAATGTTTTCCAGCAACTCAGCAAAGAATTCGTAACGATTGAAAAACTAATTATCGGGGGTGAAAATATAGACTGGCCAATTGAAAATAGGAGGAGCAGAGAGGGTTTTGCCGCCGATAATTAAACGTTGGCACGACACGGATGACACGGATACACGGATAATATAGTCCTGGACGCACGGGTAATCAGAAACCGGGTTTTTTTCCTTGAATACTTTGTTACAACGCTTGAAGGGCAAAAAACCCGGTTTCTTTGGTTTTGATGCGTAATGACTAATGACTGATGACTGATGGCTATATTATGCAAGGTAAAATTCGCGTAATTGTTTTAGGATTAATTCGATCGGGCGATCGCATCTTCGTGTCAGAATGCGAAGATCCGGTCAAACAAGACACATTTTACCGAGCTCTGGGCGGTGGCGTAGAATTCGGAGAGCACAGCATCGACGCTTTGCAAAGAGAGTTTCAAGAAGAAATTCAAGCCGAGTTAACAAATATCAAATATTTGGCTTGTTTAGAAAACTTCTTTGTTTATAATGGCAAAGCCGGACACGAATTAATACAACTATACCAGTGCGATTTTGTTGATTCCAAATTTTATGAATTGGAGAGTCTGGATTTTGCAGACGGAGATGGGGAACATACTGCATTTTGGATACCGATCGATCGCTTTCGATCGGGCGAATTGCGCCTAGTTCCCGACAAATTTATCGACTACTGTGAAGGCTAATAACTCAACCCATACCAAAAAACAAATACCTGATATCGAGAAATTAAACCTAAAATATTGGCCGTCGGGGCTGGTTTCACCTGCAATATTGGCGATAACTAACAGGATGAATAAACCCGCCCCTTCCTTCCGCCCCCCGCATTACCCGGATCTACCTTACACTAGGCAGAGTCCGCAACAGCTCATAGAGCAAAGAGTTGATAAAACCGAGGGCTATAGCACCCAGCAAAGCACTCCAAATTCCCCACCGCAAGCGAAATCCATCCACTAGCCAAGCCGCCAATCCAAAGATAATCGCGTTGATAACAATTATCCACAAACCAAAAGTTACCAACAGCAATGGAAAACCCAAAACCACAAAAAGCGGCCGTACCAAAGCATTCAGCAATCCAAAAACCGCCGCCGAAATCATCGCTTTTCCAAAAGTGTCAATATCCACCCCGATGGGCAACTTGGAAATGATAAAAAAGCTCACCGAAGTAACCAGCCAAGCAATTATCAGCGAAATGATATCCATGTGCCAATCTCCTTAAAAAAGCTAAACATTAAATCGGAACAACAGCACATCCCCCTCTTGTACAACATACTCTTTTCCTTCACTGCGAACTAAGCCTTTTTCCTTAGCCGCATTCATCGCGCCCGTAGCAACCAAATCTTCATATGCTACAGTTTCGGCCCGGATGAAACCCCGTTCAAAATCAGAGTGAATCACTCCTGCAGCTTGCGGTGCTAACATTCCCGCGATAATCGTCCAAGCGCGAGTTTCCTTCGGGCCACTAGTAAAATAAGTCCGCAAACCCAATAATTCGTAAGTAGCTCGAATCAGAGATTTTAAGCCACCTTCTTTGACCCCCAGAGATTCTAGGAAATCCGTTCGTTCTTCCTCGGATAACTCCACCAATTCTGACTCAACTTGTGCCGAAACTATGACAACCTTAGCATTTTCGGCTTCTGCTACTTCCCGCACTTGTTCGACAAAGCTATTTCCTGTTGCTAAATCGTCATCAGATACGTTAGCCGCATAGATAATTGGTTTGTTGGTCAGTAATTCCAAACCTTTAACTAATTCAGCTTCTTCATCTGTGAAATTGTACTGCCGCGCCGGTTTCCCCGCATTCAAAACAGCGACCAATTTTTCGAGCACGTCCACTTCTGCCTGAGCTTCCTTATTGTTGCGGGCAAGCTTGCGAGTGCGATCGAGCCTGCGTTCAATTTGAGCTAAATCTGCTAGAATTAATTCGAGATTGATAATCTCAATATCTCGGATCGGATCGACAGAACCCGCAACGTGAATGATATCATCATTCTCAAAACAGCGGACAACGTGGACGATCGCATCCACAGCCCGAATGTGAGACAAAAACTGATTTCCCAGTCCTTCTCCCTGACTCGCCCCCTTTACTAAACCCGCAATATCCACAAATTCCATCCGCGTCGGCACAGTTTGCGCGGAATTGCAAATATTGCTCAGCACCTTCAACCGTTCGTCTGGCACTGCCACGATACCCGTATTTGGCTCGATCGTACAAAAAGGAAAATTAGCAGCAGTCGCCTTGGCATTAGCAACCAGAGCATTAAACAAGGTAGATTTGCCAACATTAGGCAGTCCGACAATTCCGGCGGTAAGCATAGCTATTTAGAAACATATCACTGTATCAAAATATCATAAGGAATAGCAATATATCTGACTTGTGCCTTCTAACTTCTAGAGCTAAGCTTGAATAAATATACAACTTGAGGTAGATGGCTCAATGGTTAACCAGTGGTTAAGCAAAGTAACGATGGCTGCGGGGCTGTCGCTGCCTCTGTTAGCGCTCACAGCAGCTAGCGTTTTCGCTCAGACGGTCACAATTTCGGTGATTAACAACAGCGGCAAGACGATGACAGCCGTCTATATGTCTCCTCCCGATAAGGAGGCTTGGGGAAAAAACGAGTTGCCGGCCCCGATTGCCGATCGGGAAAAGGCAGATTTTGAGTGGGATCGAGCTGACTACGAGGGTTCGGATGCGGGCTGTGTTTTTGATGTCATGGCCGAATACGAGGACGGCAAATGGACTGCTTTGGGTGCTGTTGACCTTTGTAAAGAGACTGCGCTCAACTTCAAGTAATCGATAATCTACGCAAAAACCGAGTTTTTTCAAGTCTGATATTCATCAAAAAGATTGGGGACTTTGGAGAAAGCCGGTTTTTGCGATCGACCTCACAAACAATCTTAAATTTCGCGATCGACTAAAACATAATTTAAACAGGTTCAGGGATTGTCTGAGGAATAGGTTCCGGCACTGTTTGAGGAATCGGAGAGGGTACAGTTTCCGGCACCGGTTCGGGAATTGGCTGCGGAATTGGCGCAGGTACGGGTTCCGGTACGAAGCCGGGAATCGGTTCGGGTACGGGGCCAGGCACTGGTGGCGATGCGGGTATAGTCGGCAGCCCCGGTTCGGTGCTGGGAATCTGCGGGCCTGGAAATGGACTAGGGTTGGGAAAAATCACGGCAATTCTATTAATAACTCGATACAATCAGCGTATATAAAAAACTAAAAATACGACATCTATCTAAATAGTGAAAATTTATTAAAATTGATATTTTGTACCATTTTAAATCAGCTTTTTGGAGTAGATGAAAACAACCGGGTTTATCTGTATTTGATTTTTTATGCTGGCGGAAAGCAATTTGGTCACAGCCCCCCGGTACAGGCCGTAGACCCTTGAAAAAAGCGTAGCGTACTCATCACCTGCGATCGCTACAGCCCGTGGGAGCAATTCTTTAATCTAAAATATCAAGTCTAAAATCGCGGAATCCATCGCCCTCCGAAAAGCCTTGCCAGCCTGTAGTTGTGGACGACACCTAGCCAAAAGTACAGGTTATTTCCCGTACTTTTGACCAGTTGGGAGCTGGCCTTTTGGCTAATTTAAGACTCAACTAAAAGCTAGGAAGTTTTTAGGGATGATTCTCTTACGATTGAAGCTAGCATCTTACCAGTCCACGAGGTAAAGAATGAACACCCTAGAATATACATTGCGTTTTAAAGACAATTCGGTGCTGAAAGCTCGCCCACTCGACACATCACTATTATCTCCCGATCAAATCCTCAACTACAAAGCCGGAGAGGAAATTTTTATCAGTGCGTACACCCCTAATTTGCAAGGTAAGTATATTCGGGTTTTCCTGGATGAATTTGATATTCGTTCACCAGAAACAGCCCCAAAACAATATTACTGTTTTGGCGATGATGTTGAAATCTCCTTAACGGCTGTTCCGCGAGGTGAGTCAGTTGCTCAACATTACCCGCCGGTACTGCCGCCGAAAGTTGATTTAAAAGTTCCTTACCACTCTCAGCTCAATAATTTAAAACGTCCTTCTGGGGCTTGTAATGTCACTTGCATAGCAATGGTTCTCAAGTATTATGAGGTGGATTCTCGAACGCAAGAAGATATTAAAAACGACGTACAGCTTGAAGATGTGCTGTTCCGAAAAACAGAAGAGTGGGATGAAAAGGAGGGTTATCCTCTCGCAGACGGCACTTGTACGCGACACATCCCCAGTTATCTTCAGCGGCTTCTTCGGGAGTGGGGTCAAAAATATGGCAATGGAAAACTTCAGAATACTTACTTCAAAAATGTCACTTCTGAACAGGAAATAAAACAGCATTTAGCCAAAGGTAATCCTGTTGTCATTCACGGTTATTTTACAAATGGTCATATCATTGTAATCAAAGGTTATGACGATGCAGAGGGGGTTTGGATCTGCAACGATCCCTATGGCAAATGGCTAGGTTATCAGGGTGGATATGACAATAACGCGAGCGGTGGAGATGTTCGCTACACTTATTCCGACCTTCGAGCTGTTTGGGATGTGGGTGGCGAGAGTTGGTGTCATTTTCCCGTTCCCTAAGTAAGCATTGATATTTGTAGGGTCGGGTCTCCTAGATTGATAGCATCACAACGATCGCTCTTCTCAACCCGCCCTTTCTTTCACCTTGTAGTCTGTCACAACAACTTCCCTAAAGTTATGACCCAAATTGATGAAGTAGCGCAAAAATTGTTAGACCTTGATGAAGATACTCTCAAGGCACAGCTTGGGATTAGGGTTCAAGAAATAGGGCAAGATACAACCGCACGATCTGCTTCTATTGAGAGTCTGGAAGAGGATTTAAACGCAACTCCCAGAGGTTTTAGTTCAGATAGTCTTGCTTTGAAATTTGGCGGCCAATTCTTCAATAAATTCAATATCAAATCCTATGAGTTGATGTGCGGCGAACTGTTAGACCCAGAACTGATAGGCAAAATTCAGGCAAGCTACAAAGAAAACTCTGAGAAAGCAGCGGCATTTTTAGCTCCGGCTTTAGTAAGTCAACTCAATTTACCTTTTTCGATCGCCATGATTGTTGCGGTATTGATTATCAAAACACTGGTTTCGGCAACTTCTACAGTTGCCGAAACCACATCGGAAACGGTCTGCGAAATTTGGAAAGAAAATCTGCCTGAAGAGACAGATACATTTAACGGCAAAGAATCGCCAGCAGCAAACAGTGTTGCACAACAGCCAGTGAATTAATTATATAGCTTATGCTTCACGGTTGAATTGAAACAGAAAATCCAAAAAGTAAGGAGAAATTACGATGGAACGGGTGCTCGAAATCTTCTCTGATGGGAGTATTTATGAAATGGAAGGCGAGGTGGCAACAAAGGCGATCGCCACCGAAGGACAAGTGAAATTGCTCTCAAAAGCTTTGCTATTCACATTAGCTAAAACATTTACCATTGCTCCTCCCGATAAAGTTCCTCCTCAAGTTATGGAAATAGGAGTGCGGGGAGGGATGACGATCAATCAAGACGGGGTGAATTTGATTAAATCCTTTGAGGGAATGGAGTTAGAAGCCTATCTTGATGCTGTTGACGTTTGGACAATTGGATACGGACATACCCAAGGCGTATATGAGGGTATGACAATTACGGAAGCACAGGCGGAAGAATTGCTGAGAAAAGATTTAGCGGAATTTGAAGGGTATGTGTCTGAGGCTGTGCAAGTTTCTATCAATGAAAATCAATTTTCAGCTTTAGTGTCTTTTACGTTTAATCTGGGACCTGAAAATCTTTTTGATTCAACTCTTTTAAAGCTTTTAAACCAAGGAGACTTTCAGGGAGCGGGCGATCAATTCCCGCGATGGAATAAAGCAGGGAGTCAAGAATTAGAAGGATTGACACGGAGGCGGAAGGCTGAAAGAGCTTTGTTTTTAGGGGAAGATTGGACAGTTTTTTGAGCTTCTACGGTGTCGCCTAATGTTCTTAAGTAATCTTCAGAGCTTAAACTCCCCGAAAGAATAGGAGAAAAATATGACTGACGCATCTACTTTAATCGGATCTAATTTTCACGCCTTACTAATCGGCATAGACTGCTACCTGCCTAACAAATTACCTGAAGGAGCTTCCTACAAAAACCTTAATGGATGCGTGCGTGACATTAATCATGTAGCAGCGTTCTTAAAAAATATCCTGAAACTGCCTGAATCGCAGATTATGAAGCTAACGGCTTCTAATGCTGAGGGTTTGAATGAGCCATCAGAATCAAAAGACCTGTGGCCAACTTATGAAAATATTGTAGGGAAGTTTAACGAACTGATCGAAAAAGCCCAACCGCAAGACCAAGTTTACATTCACTATTCCGGTCACGGAGGTCGTGCAGCCACAATTTTTCCAGAAATTAAGGGAGAAAAAGGGATTGATGAGGGACTCGTTCCGGTTGATATTGGCAACTCCAACGCCCGCTATTTGCGCGATTTGGAGATAGCAGCATTCTTGCAAAAAATGGCAGATAAGCAGTTAGTTGTTACGCTTGTGCTGGATAGCTGCCATTCAGGAGGCTCGACGCGATCGGGTGATTCTGATTTTCGCGGTGCAGATATGAACACGGTTGACACAACACCGCGACCAATAGAAAGTTTAGTGACATCAAGTTTGGAATTGGCAGAAATTTGGGAAGCTTTAACAGAGGGAAAACGCGCTGCAACTATTGAGAGTATGCTTCCTGAAATAAAAGGCTGTACTGTGTTAGCCGCTTGTCGCCCTAATGAGTTTGCTTTCGAGTACGCTTTTAATGGCAAAGAGAAAAACGGAGCCCTGACTTACTGGCTACTGGATTCGCTGCAAAATCCTAGTCCTAACTTAACTTATAAGGCACTCTACGATCGCCTCAACGCGAAAATCCACAGCCAGTTTTCGCAACAAACACCGATGCTTTTCGGAGAGGGGAAGCGGAAAGTTTTTGGCAGGGATTTCGGTTCATACCAGTATGCTGTGACTGTGATGCAGGTTGATACAACTAAAAATCCAGTGCGAATCCGGTTGAATGCTGGTCAGGCGCAAGGTTTAGAGGAAGGCGGAAAGTTTGCAATCTACCAGTTAGGAGCAAAAGACTTTACTCAGGAGGATAAACAATTAGCGATCGCTGAAATTGTTGATGTGGGTGCAACAGACGCTTGGGCTGAAATTACTCAGACTTTGCGCCAAGGAGAAATCGAGCAAGGCGCTCAAGCCGTTATGCTGTCAGCACCTGTCGATTTAGTTCGCAAAGTTCGCTTGATTTACTGTACAGAAGAGAATACAAACACTGAAAATTTGCCTCCCAAAGAAATAGATCAAAAAGTAGCTTTGCAAGGAATTGAGAGTGCCTTGGCGGGAAATGGCTGGGTGAGATTAGTTTCGGATAATGAAGTTGCTGACTACCAAATTGCGATTAACAAAAACGGCGAATACGAGATTGGCGATCCGTCAAGAACACCCATTCCCAATTTACGACCACCGCTGAAAGTTTGCGAACCGGATGCAGCCGCTCAGGTGGTGAAGCGTTTAGTACATATTACCAAGTATAAATCTACTGAGGAACTTGACAATTTTGGTACCCCTTTAGCTTCTAAGTTGGTAGTTGAGTTAGTTGGCAAGCAAGCCAATTATAAACGGGGACGGCGACCCTCTCTCCAACCCTTTGACGAGCCGCTTAATCCAACTGTAAAATCTGGAGAAACCGTCTTTTTGCGAATCAAAAATGATTCTCCTCAAGCTCTCAACATTATTGTCTTGGTCTTGAATTCAGATTGGTCGATTAGCCAACAAAATATTTGGGACTCTAACGAAGATTTTGCCCTGTTCGATGCGGGGCATGAAGAGCCGACTCCAACTCCTTTTACACTCACTCTTCCAGAGGGATATACGGAAGAAACCAATATCTTTAAAGTTTTTGCAACTGTAGGTGAAGCAAACTTCCGGTGGCTGGAATTACCAGCACTTGACCAACAGATTCCGCCCAGCGGTGCCAGAGGACTTAAAGCACCTAGAAATGAGTTAGAAGAAATTTTAGCTGCTGTGGGTGCTGACGAGCAACTTTTTAATAGAAAAAAAGCTGAAGTCGTTGTTGCTCCTAATCGAGGTTGGACGACAAAACAGGTAGCGGTTAAGGTGATAGCAAATTAATCAATCCATTGGCAGCGATCGCATTAATTTTGAAGGCAAGTAGAATTTTAGTCAATTAAACAAGGGGTGGGTAAAATGGCAAACTTCCAGCGTAACTGGGCAGTTGTTATTGGAATCAATGATTACCAGAATCAAGTTCCCAAACTAAAAACAGCTAAAAATGACGCCGAAAAACTGGCAGATATATTAGCTGAGTCGCACAAGTATGAGGTAATTTTAATTACTGATGATACCGATTGCAAACCCAATCTTGAGAGCTTATTAAATCTGCTGACAAAGCAACTGCCGGAAAAAATTAATAAAGACGATCGCTTGCTTTTCTATTTTGCCGGACATGGGATTGCGAAGGAGAGCGATCGCGGCCCTGCTGGTTTCCTTGTCCCACAGGATGCCGATGTCAAAAATAATGCGAATTTGCTGCCGATGCAAACGCTACACGATCGCTTAGCCGCACTCAAATGTCGCCATTTACTCGTGATTCTGGACTGCTGTTTTGCCGGAACATTCCGCTGGTCAAGTACCCGAAAAGTAACAGTCATTCCACGCAAAATTCACCAAGAACATTACGATCGTTTTATTAATTCTCCTGCTTGGCAAGCGATTACTTCAGCAGCACACAATCAAGAAGCTTACGACATTAATCCTAACAGTATTAATCCTAACAATAGAGAACTATTAGCAGGAAAAAATCATTCGCCTTTTGCTGAAGCCTTGTTTAAAGCTTTACAGGGTGAGGCGGATATTATGCCTCCTGCTGAAAAAAATAAACCCGCAGGAGACGGAGTAGTTACAGCTACAGAACTTTCTCAATACCTGCAATATCAGGTAGCAGAAATTGCGGGCGATCACCAAACTACCCAATTGTGGCCTCTACCGAAGCACAACCGAGGCGAGTACATCTTTTTACATCCGGATCGCCCCCCGAATTTAAAATCTGCACCGGAACTAAATAAAGATAACAATCCCTATCGGGGGTTAGAGTCTTTTGAAGAAAAGCACGCTCAGTTTTTCTTTGGGAGGCAAGAATTAATTAAAAAACTAGAAGCTCGAATTTCTCAGCCACAGCAACCGCTGACTGTAGTTTTAGGGGTATCTGGAGCGGGCAAATCAAGCCTCGTCAAAGCTGGCTTAATTCCTTGCTTGAAACACCTTTCAGAACAAGAAGTCTCTCAAAATATTCTCGATAGTGCTTGCAATTTAACAAACGTTATTATAGCGATAATTCGTTCGCTTCCTAAATTTCCTCTTGATTTTTGGGCTTTCACCTATATCCATCATTGGCATATCCTCACGCCAATGCGTCCAGGAGAGTCTCCGTTTACTGCTTTAGCAAGGACTATTTTCCCCATCAGTGATTTTCCGATCGACAACGAACTTAAAACTGTTGAGTTTTTACGGGAAGTCCTACAGCAAGAAATTGAAAAGTTAGATAGAGAAATAAATGAATTTGACGAATCCGGGCAACAAAATGAGGAATTTAAGCGATTGGATCGAGACAGAGAAAAGTTAGAAGGATTTGTCCGTGAATGGAATAACAACCCCAGAAAATTATTTGCCGATAGCTTCGAGGAACTTGACGCTCTGTGTCAACAAGAGGAGCAGAAGGAACAATTAAGACAGGTATGCTTGGACGGTCTTAAGAGATTCAGCCAAAGTTTAAATTCCGAAGAATTTGTCAAGATTGTAGAGGAATGGAGCAGAAATCATCCTGACATCAAGCTGTTATTGGTTATCGATCAGTTTGAAGAGCTAATTACTCTGAGTCGGGACGAGGAGCAAGACAAAAAGAATAATAAACAACCAGAGTGGCAGCAGTTTTTGAAGTTTCTGGAAGAGGTAATAGCAGCTAATTTAAAACAGTTGCGGATTGTCGTCACTTTGCGATCGGATTTTGAGCCAAGATTTCTCAATTCTGATGTTTTGAAGTCGCAGTGGGCAAAAGCTCGCTTTCCGGTACGAGCGATGCGAGCGGATGAGTTGCGACAGGCGATCGAACGCCCCGCAGCAGAGATGGCTTTGTACTTTGAACCGGCTAATCTGGTTGATCGGCTGATTGAGGAAGTCGGACAAATGCCTGGTGCATTGCCGTTGCTATCTTTCACGCTCAGTGAATTTTACATCAAGCTTTATGAAAAGTGGGTGAAAGATGGAAGTAGCGATCGGGCCCTGAGAATTGATGCGGACTTTGAGAAGGAAGGAGGGGTTGCAGGCTCTCTAACGCGCAGAGCCAATCAGGAATATAACGAATTGCCGGACGATGCTCACAGAGCTACGATGCGTCGGGTAATGCTGCGAATGGTTACACTTGAAGGCGGAGAACCAGTAAGGCGACGGGTGTCATTGTCGGAATTGGTTTACGCCAACAAACAAGAGCCAAATCAGCCAGACAAGGAAGAAAATCAGCGAGTCGAAGTAGTCCTGGAATGTCTTCATAACACTCGTCTCGTTGTCAGCGGGCAAGAGACGGGAGAACCTTATATAGAGCCTGCCCATGATTTTTTGGTCAAAGGGTGGGATAAATTACAAAAGTGGCTAGAAAAGGAACAGGAAAATTTGCTCTTGCAACGCCGTTTGACAACCGTTGCTTTTGAGTGGAAAAAAAAGGAGCAGGCATCAAGCGTGTTAGGAAAAGCTGAACCTTTTTTGACAAGTTTAGACAAAAAAATTGATTCGACCGAAGAATGGTTGAAACAAATCAAAGATCGGGAGGTACAACAAGTTATACAAAAGAGACAAGTCCAATTGCAACAGGCAAGTACGAAATGGAAAAGCAATGAAAAAATATCAATTTTTTTAACAAAAGCAGAACCTGTGTTTGAATTTTTAAACAAGATATTCGGCTTTCCTGAAAACTGGCCGACAAAAATCAAACCGCAAAATTCTCAAGAACGTCAGCGAGAGAAGAAGGTACAGTTTCTTTGGAATGGGAATCCCTATCTTGATGTTTTAAGAAAAACACTTAAATCTAGCGACTACTGGTTTAACCAAGTAGAAGCTGAATTTGTACAGCAAAGTATTTGGCAAAGACGCAGAAATGTTAATCTGCGTTGGGGAATTGCAACTGGGGTAATCATTTTATCAAGTGGGTTAACTGTTTGGGCTTTAATTGGCCAGAAACAAGCACTAATAGAACACATGAGCGCTAATCAAAATTCCACCGAGAATGAGTTAGGCACAAATCAACCGATACTAGAGGCTTTAATAAGTAGTTTACGGGCAGGAAAGCCTTTGAAACATTGGCTCCTGCATACATCTATTCTCCCGCCCCACGCAGATCGGCAGCAGCAAATTCAAGTTATAACTACCTTAAGAAAAGCAGTTTCTCAAGTTAGAGAGCTCTATCGCTGGCAACTACCTCAAGGTGAGGTACTAGATATATTTTTTAGCCAGGATGGTCAAATATTCGTAGCTATTCAAAAAGATAAAAATGATATTTGCGTATGGGATTCACAGACTAAAGCGTGTAATCCCTTACCAAGACAAGACTTAATTGTAGTGGCAAAGTTTAGCCCTAACGGTAAGATACTGGCTATCTTAAGCCAAAATCAAACAGGTAAAGATAGAACTGTCCGGTTGTGGAACTTGGGAAGCAAGCAGTTTGAGTACGAATTACACGGACTGCAAGGCTCGGCATCACTTGAGGATCAGCGTCGATCCGCAAAAATTAGTTTTAGCCATGATGGTAAGCGATTGGCTATTGAAGTTGCCAAGAATGAGGATGCTTCAGAGAGGTTCGGCTATTTGTGGTGGAACTTAGAAAGCAAGAAGCCATATCTGTTACCAAACTCTCACCTTCTTGGTATGAGTTTTAAGTCGAATGACAATCTATTAATAGCTACGTTGAATGACACAAATAAGAGTCCGTATGTCGCAGTGCTTAACTGGCCATCTGGACAAGTGAGCCGTATTTCACCAATGGCTAAAATACCGGATGAAATCTATAATGCTAATTTTAGTGCTAATGGCACAAAAGTAACTTTTGTAAGTTCAGCCGGCGATTTTTCTAGCAGCGAAATGTGGGTCTGGGATTTGAATAAGAACCAATGGGTAAACGTAGAGGCTCAAGATCTAAATCAAGTCCATACATCGAGATTTAGCGCCGATGGAAAGCTATTAGTAGCTATCAACCAAGATCGTTCTGTTTATTTGTATAAACATTTGTCAGTTTCAGATAGTGTTGGTGCTAATATTTTAGGTAAATTCAATTTGCCTCAAGGCGCACTTGAGAATATGATGTTTAGCCCGGACGGCAAGCAATTCATTACTCAAGGCGATGATGGCATCCTGCGCTTATGGGATGTCGATCTGCCCTATCCCAAAACTGAACCTAAATTCTCTTTAGAGGGAATTGAAAGTATCAGTTTTAACCCAAATGGTCAAACAATTGCTACCATAGCCACAGATACCCAAGGAACTGTTCGCTTGTGGAATTTAGTGGGCAACCAGTTACAGGAATTTCCTAAAGTTTCAGGCAAGATTGCAAGCTTGAGCTTTAGCCCTAACGGCAAGCAGCTAGTTACTGGAGGAGAAAACGGCTTTGTTCAGTTTTGGGACTTGCACGGCAACATTTTGAAGGAATTTAAAGCTTATCCAAGTAATCCAGTAAAGATTATCGGTTGGGCACAGAATGGTCAGAGTATTGCTACTATCAAAATTGATGAATACAATAAAGACACAATAGTTCACCTGTGGAGTTTGAATGGTCAGAAATTAGACGAGTTTACAGTGCCATTTAACGAGCCGAGTGTCGGTAGCATTCATTTTCAATCTAATGGTACATTAAAAGCAATTTATACACATGGCGGTGGTGATATTGTTTTGTGGGATAGTTCGGGAAAATCAACTACTTTAAATACAAAAAATATAGAAGATACCTTTCTACGTACCAGTATCAATTTCAATGCCGATGGTAGCTTATTTGCTACCGCTTTAGGAAGCGATGTAGCCATCTGGGACTTACAGGGCGAACAGTTGATGAAATTTGAAGGATATATAGATAGGATAAAAAGTGTCAGTTTTAGTGCTGATGACAGTAAATTGGCTGTTGTTGGTGAGGATGGTAAAGTTCAGTTGTGGCAGCTAGGAGGATTAGATGAATTACTCCAACGGGGTTGTGAACGAGCGCGTAAATATCTAGCTACCCTTGACGAAAAGAATAGCGATCGCAACCTCTGTGATGGTATCGGTAATTCTCAGCGGTAGATATGAGTTGTTAGAGTGCGATCGCCTCTATAAGAAGTAAGCGGTGGTATCAAAAAAGGTCGATCGCCCTCCAAGACGCGATCGGGCGATCGGGCGGAGTAAAAAAAGCAGCCGATATTATCGAACAGGTTGTATTGACTCGAAAGCCGGTCTTGGCTGAAAAATAGCCGCAGACTGTGGTACGATTTTGTGCTTTAACTGAAACCACAGCCCCTAGACAAACCATAAGTAAAGCAGTAGCCAGAATTTTCAACTGTTTGAGTATCATACTTAAGCAGTCCATATTAAGTCATTTTAGAGAAGTTTGAAATTGAGACGGTGTTGCTTGTGGGCGATTGCAAGGAAAAAGGCAGCCGTCGATGCGATCGCGGAATTGCCCGCAATGGTTTCAGCAATTAATAACGTCCAGTGAAACCTCGGCGGTTGCTATAATTCCAAATAATCAAATCAAGATTAAGCGTGTCACCAGCAAACTCTCAACAACAAACGCCTCTATTAGATGCCTTGCGCGATCGCACAAATCATCCGCACGCCCCATTCTACGCCCCCGGACATAAACGCGGACAAGGAATCTCTCAACCCCTAATTGACTTATTCGGTGCGGCAGTATTTAGATCGGATTTACCGGAATTGCCGGAGTTAGACAATCTCTTTAACCCAGAAGGTGCAATTGCCGAAGCTCAAGACTTAGCCGCCGAAGCATTTGGAGCCCAATCAACTCGGTTTTTGGCCAACGGTTCGACTTGCGGAATAATCGCCGCCATTTTAGCAACTTGCGGCCCAGGAGATAAAATTATCCTACCTCGAAATATCCACTCATCGGCAATTTCTGGTTTAATTTTATCCGGCGCAATTCCAATTTTCGTCAATCCAGAGTACAACCCGGATTGGGATATTGCCAACAGCATCACCCCAGAAGCCACAGCCGCCGCATTAGAACAACATCCCGACGCCAAAGCAGTAATGATAGTTTACCCAACCTATCACGGCGTCTGCGGGGATTTGCGGGCGATCGCCCAAATTACCCATCAATACAACATACCGTTATTAGTAGACGAAGCCCACGGCGCGCACTTTAACTTTCATCCAAACTTGCCAGAAACGGCACTATCAGCCGGTGCCGATTTAACAGTACAATCAATCCACAAAACCCTCGGTGCAATGACACAAGCATCGATGCTGCACGTCAAGGGCGATCGGATAGATATCCAAAAAATAAATAAAGCATTGCAGCTAGTACAATCTACCAGTCCGAGTTACATACTATTAGCATCCCTAGACGCAGCCCGCCAACAAATCGCACTCCACGGCAAAGAGTTAATGGCGCCAACTTTACAGCTAGCAGAAAAAGCGCGATCGCGCATCAGTCAAATTCCCGGCTTATCAGTTTTAGAACCCTTAAATACACCCGGTTTTGCAGCATTAGACCGCACTAGGCTAACAGTAAAAGTATCAGATTTAGGAATCACAGGATTTGCCGCCGATGAAATTTTGCACTCTCAACTCGGCGTCACCGCAGAATTACCAATGCCCAAACATTTAACATTTATTATCACCTTGGGAAATACACAATCAGATATTGACAATCTAGTTAAAGCTTGTACTCTTTTAGAAGGAAGAAGGAAGAATGAAGAAGGAAGTTCGGCAACGGATTCTGTAACGGATGTAAAGGATAGAAGGAAGAAGGAAGAAGTCCGAAAGAAGAAGTCCGAGAGAAGAAGTCCGATGTCCGATGGAAGATTGGCCCACTCTCCCACTCTGCCACTCTCCCCCTCTCCCCCTCTCCTTTCCCCCCGTGAGGCTTTCTTTTTTCCAGCGGAAACAGTACCCGCAGACAAAGCAGTCGATCGCCTGTGCGCCGAACTCATCTGTCCCTATCCCCCAGGAATACCAGTCCTGATGCCCGGTGAAATCATTACCCCAGCAGCCGTTGACTACCTGCAACAAATCCTTGCCGCCGGCGGAAAAATCACAGGTTGCAGCGATCCCTGCCTCCAAACTCTCAAGGTTGTGCGACAGTAAATATTAAGGCTTCGGGGAAATTGGGAGAATTTCTACTTCTTCCGCGAGTTCCAACTTCGGTCTTGCTTCAATCAAAAATCAAAAATCAAAAATATAACTATGCTTTGGCCCTACGTCACTCCAGGCATCCCGGATGACTTATTTGAACGTTTACCGGGAATTCCCATGAGTAAGCGAGAAGTCCGACTGCTATTAATCTCCCACCTGCGGCTGCAAGCAGATTCAGTGGTGTGGGACATCGGTGCAGGTACTGGTACGATCGCCGTAGAAACAGGTTTGCTGTGTCCTAAAGGTCGGATTATCGCCGTTGAAAGGGACGAAGAAGTAGCAAGCTTGATTCGCAGAAATTGCGATCGATTCGAGCTCAACAACGTAGAAGTCATAGAAGGCAGTGCCCCGGAATGCCTGGAAAGCCTGCCCCAACCCCCCCACCGAGTCTGCATCGAAGGAGGTCGCCCCATTAAAGCCATTCTCCAAGAAGTCTGGCGTTACTTGCAACCCCACGGTAGAGTTGTTGCCACAGCATCGAATTTAGAGAATCTTTACGCCCTTTCCGAAGGTTTCGCCGAGTTACAAGTCCGCAACATTGAAGTAGTCCAGTCCGCCGTCAACCGCTTGGAGACTCGCGGCCTGAGTCAAACCTTTGCCGCCGTCAATCCCATATTTATTCTCAGCGGCGAAAAGCTGGATTAGAAGTTAGTTGACAGTTGGCAGTTGGCAGTTGACAGTTGACAGTTGACAGTTGACAGTTGACAGTTAACTTTAACCTGGTTCCTCGGCACAGCCTGGGAATACATACCCCATGCCCCATGCCCTATGCCCTATGCCAATTCCTAAATGTAATTCTTAATCTTTTTTAAGTTCACTTAACCTTCATACTTAAGAATAGGGGCCACCATAGCTGGATTGACCCCCTGAGTTGAGATTTTGGATCATCGCCAGTTGGGTATTGGGCTTGGCTGTGTAAGGGAGGAAACGGTACCCTAACAATCCTTGCATCCTTGCATCCTTGCATCCTTGCATCCTTGCGTCGAATGACACGCCCAAAAACGGATACAAGCCGCCGACAATCGTCGTGGGCTACCCAAAATTTTAGACCCTAGTTCAATCTCCCAGATTCATCTGTGGAGTAAATCTAGAATCTAAAATCTAAAATCTAAAATCCAAAATCGAATGATCCGCCGCCGTCTGCAAGAGAAATTCATTTTATGCCTTGGTCTCGTATCCTGAGTGGAATAGTTGCGATCGCCCTTGCTTTGGGAATGATTATTATGGGCGGATGGTACTTCACCGTCGGCTTTGGGGTCATCGTCTACCTAGGGCAATTGGAATATTTTCAATTAGCCAGGGCTAAAGGTATTGCACCCGCTGCCAAAACTACCTTAGCCGTCAGTCAAGGGCTATTAATTACTGCCGCCCTAGCACCGGAGCTCGTAGATGCCATGTTCCCCTTAGCGGGAACCTTAATTTGTTTCTACCTGTTATTCCAACCTAAATTATCGACGATCGCCGATATTGCCTCCTCAGTTTTAGGATTGTTCTACGGCGGTTATTTGCCCAGCTATTGGGTACGGCTGCGAGTCGGCCTCGACCCAGGCAATCTTGCTACAACCCAACTTTCGCAAGCAGTAGCAAGCAATTTGCCCGTTAACATTTCCTCGCCGCCGTCTTGGACAACTTCCAGCCATGTATCTTTAGGATTGACTTCGCTGCTGCTGGCTTTCTTCTGTATCTGGGCCGCTGACATTGGGGCTTATTTTGTCGGCAAATTCTTCGGCCGCACTAGCCTATCCCACATCAGCCCCAAAAAAACCGTTGAAGGTGCCGTATTTGGAGTTTGTGGCAGCATCACCGTGGCAGTCGCTGGTTCTTGGTATTTACACTGGCCGGGGTGGCAGTATACTGGGGCTGCTTTTGGTCTGTTGATTGGGGTTGCTAGCCTGTTGGGAGATTTAACTGAGTCGATGATGAAGCGAGACGCCGGCGTTAAGGATTCGGGACAGTTGATCCCCGGTCACGGCGGCATTCTCGATCGCACCGACAGTTATGTTTTTACCGCGCCGTTAGTCTACTATTTTGTCACTTTACTGTTGCCCGCGATCGACTCTTTTTTAATTAATCGGTAATTGGGAATTGGGCATTGGGAATTGGGCATTGGGAATTGGGCATTGGGCATTGGGAATTGGGCATTGGGAATTGGGAATTGGGCATTGGGAATTGGGCATTGGGAATTGGGAATTGGGCATTGGGCATTGGGCATTGGGAATTGGGCATTGGGAATTGGGAATTGGGCATTGGGCATTGGGCATTGAGTATGTATTCCCAGGCTCTACCGAAGAACCAGGTTAAAGCCAACAGTCAACAGTCAACTGTCAACTGTCAACTGTCAACTGTCAACTGTCAACTGTCAACAGTCAACTAACTAAGGCAAAACTCTAATTCCTCCCCGACAAACAATCTCCCCCGGACTCAAAATCAATTCTTCTATCTCAACTTCCGGCCCAAAATCAATTTTAAAACCATTGAAATCACTGCTCTTTAATTCTCCATCCATTTCGATTTCGGGTGATTCAAACATCAATTCGCGACCGCTAGCCATCCGCAAACCAGTCCGCAATACAAAAGGAATTTGCGTACCCCCAGCGCGCAAAATTGCAGCCGAAAGCGTCAACAAACCCGCCTCAATTACAATCTGCGAATTTTGCAACTTCAGCGACTTTTCCCTATCTGCCAGTGGCAGCATCGTCCGCAAAAATTCGCTCAAAGCATCAGCCAGCAAAGGCGCTTTCAGCGACGCATTCAAATCCGCTTGGCTGACCCTCAAAACGCCTGCCACGGGAACTGATTCCAGGAGGCGCAGGGGTTGGCCTTTGAGAGCTTGACCGAGGTTGATGCGAATGCCGCAGCCCTCTATGGCAACTTCAGTTAGGTGTAGTCCTTTATACACAGCACCGATCGCGGCAGCGGTGACTTTGGGGATCGCACCGCTGAAGATTTGTCGATCGCTCCCCTCAATTTTCACCTTCAACTCGTCCACGTGCTGAACTTGCGATCGCAGCCACAACTGCACCGCCGGAGACAGCACCGCGCTCGCAATCCGGCTGCCTTGACTCGGCGAAGGTATCCCCGGCTCGTCGCCGAGATTCACAGTCCCACCAGAGCCAGCAGCGCCATCTCTATTGTCAAATTGAAGAGAGTTTCGATCGACAGTCATAAACAATTTCAGAATATAAACCTTAATATTCAAGCACAGAAATTTAACTAGATCTGGCACATCCGGTCTCAAAAATGCGGTTTCTGCACAGATATATCGCCGTCAACCTCTGATTTTCCTTAGAAACCGGGTTGATGAACGCAAGTCCGATTAACTCCAAAATCAAGCAGAAATCTGGCATCAGCAACGCCAGAAGCAGAAAAATTCTCACCTTTCTCCCCTTGGGATCTTTGGATAGTTCACGAGTTGTGCGATCCCGATGAAAAATTCGCGATCAAGCGTATAAATTTAACCAGCAGTACGGGATTTATGGTAGTGTTGGTTTATGGTCGGGTCAGACCCACACCTTTCAAACCAGCCGCAAACCAACGGTGCAAACCTGTGCCTGCCGCGAGTCTTTTCGTAGTTTTTGCACAGCATTCAGGGTAATGCCATCAGGACAATCTGCACTCTTGCCACAAGGACAATCTGCACTCTTGCCGGACGTCCTGTAATAATTGGTCGGAATTATAATTTATTCCCAACCAGGAATTGAGCATTGCTAGTACGGTTAATCAATTAACCGTGTCGTGTTTCCTCCCCACCGTTCGCTCGTTGGGGATTTCCACACTCCCGTCATGTCTGATGAAAGGCTGCAAAAAATCCTCGCCCAGTGGGGCATTGCCTCTCGCCGTCTTGCAGAACAGATGATTGTAGCTGGACGAGTCCGAGTTAATGGCAATATTGTTCGCTTAGGAGAAAAAGCGAATCCCGATCGCGATCTCATCCAAGTCGATGGAGTCCCGGTGAAACCAACGGATCGACCAGCAAAGGTCTATCTGTTGCTCAACAAACCGGCAGGCGTAGTTTCTACTTGCAGCGATCCAAGATCCCGATCGAAAGTTCTCGACTTGCTGCCACCCCAACTGCGCTGTGGTCAAGGCATCCACCCCGTAGGACGCTTAGATGCAGATTCCACCGGCGCCCTCTTGCTCACCAATGATGGTAAGCTGACATTTTGTTTGACCCATCCGCGTCACTCGATCGCCAAAACTTATCAGGTTTGGGTGAGTGGCGATCCCCCGGAACCCATACTACAAACGTGGCGTCAGGGCATCATCTTGTCCGGCAGAAAAACTTTGCCCGCGAAAGTTAAAGTTCTCGATCGCGCGCGAGACCAAACTCTGTTAGAAGTCATTCTATCAGAAGGCAGAAACCGACAGATTCGGCGAACAGCCGAGCTATTGGGATATCCCGTGGTGCGCCTGCACCGCACAGCCATTGGCCCGATTCAATTGCAGCGGCCTGGTTCGCCAATATTGCCACCAGGCTGCTGCCGACCCCTAGAAGATGCGGAAATTATTTATTTATGGAATCTAGTCAACCTAACATCAATAAGCGTGCCAGTAAATTCCCCGGAGCACAGCATATGACAAAGAATTTATTGTTTTTATTCTTCAAAACCACTAAGCAGAAACTGCAATCCCAAGAGCCAGAACCAGCTCAGAAGAAGCTAGCGGAAATAGGATCTCAACTCCGTCAGTACCGCGAACAGCAGTCGATTTGTTTGGACAAAGTAGCCGTGGTAACAATGATTCGGCGGAATCTGCTACAAGCAATCGAGGACGGTCAACTCGACCAACTTCCCGAACCCGTCTACACTCAGGGTTTGATCAAGCGCTACGCTGAAGCAATGGGTTTGGACGGAACTCAGTTTGCCGACTTTTTCCCGATCGAACCGCCGCCCCGATCGAGAACCAAGCTATCCTGGCAAGATGGGCCTCAGTTGCGGCCGATGCACCTCTACCTCTTTTACACATTTCTAATTATCTGTTCGGTCAATGTCTTATCTCAGTTGATGAGCGGTTCTCTTACCGCAAAAAACGGTGCGGGAGCCGAAGAAATAGCGCTTGGGCAGCAAGAACAAGCTCGCGCCGCTGCTGAGGCATCAAGAGCCTCACAAAATCAGAAACCCGATAGTTACGAGGCTGTCGAAGCAGTAAGAACAGGTCAAAGTTTAGATAAATCTGGCAATAAACCAGTAATGGTTAGCGTCACTTTTAAAGCAGAATCGTGGATGCAGGTTAAAGTCGATGGTAAAACAGAGTTTGAGGGAACTTTGCCGACCGGGACTGTTCGCACCTGGGGGGCTCAAAAGCAATTGGTAGTGGTAGCAGGTAACGCCGGCGGGGTAATGGTTGCTGTTAATAACGGACAAGCCGAACCACTCGGAGATCCTGGAGTCGCCAAAGAAGTAGTTTTTAAAGCAAACGAAATCCAGCCTTCAGCACCGCCCAAGAATGAAGGGTAATCGGGCATGAGGCATGGGGCATCGGGCATCGGGCATCGGGCATAGTTAGTAGTTAGTAGTTAGTAGTTTTTTTAATAACAAATAACAAATAACCAATGCCCTGCGCGGGCCAATGCCCAATTTTTAATTTTTATTGGGAGAACGCCCGCTGATGTAAGTCATGGTTTTGAGCCGATCGCGCACTTCCCAATTCAAAGCTTCAGGCCGATACCGCCATCCCCAATTTCCCTCTGGTTTCCCCGGAAAATTCATCCGCGCGTCAGTATCTAAACCCAACAAATCTTGAAACGGCACAATTGCCATATTAGCAATAGAAATCCAGCCCATGCGGATTAAAGACCAGTGAATTCCTTGGGGATCTATGCAGCCCAAATAACGCAAAACTTCATCTCTTTCGTAGTTTTGCAGTTGATTGAACCAGCCGACAGTCGTGTCGTTGTCGTGGGTGCCGGTGTAGACTACGGAGTTGCGATCGTAATTGAAAGGCAAAAAAGGATCGCCCGGACCACCGGCAAAAGCAAACTGCAAAATCTTCATTCCTGGAAACTCGTATCGATCGCGCAAAGCTTCCACTTCTGGAGTAATTACCCCTAAATCTTCAGCGATAATCGGCAAGTTGCCAAACTTTTCGTTAATTAGATCCAATAAAGCTGTTCCCGGCGCTTTAATCCACTCTCCCTCGATCGCAGTTTCTTGTCCGCGCTTCACCGCCCAGTAAGCGTCAAATCCTCGGAAGTGGTCGATCCGAGTTACGTCTACATAAGCGAAAATCGCTTCAAAACGCTGCACCCACCACTCGAAATTAGTTGCTTGCAACTTCTCCCAATTGTATACGGGGTTGCCCCACAATTGACCTGTATTGCTGAAGTAATCAGGGGGAACTCCCGCCATTAAAGCTGGTTCTCCGCTGGCTTCATCCAAGCAAAATATTTCTCGATGAGACCATACATCCGCGCTGTCGTGAGCTACATAAATCGGAATATCGCCAATAATTTTAATGTCCCGCAGGTTAGCATAGCGTTTCAACTCCGTCCACTGGCGAAAAAACTCAAACTGGACGTATTTGTAGTAATAAATCTCAGCATTTAGCTGCTGGCGCCATTTCTCTAGGGACTTGGGTTCTCGACGGGCAATTTCTGGTTCCCAATTGTTCCAGCTAACACCGCCAAAGTGATCTTTTAGTGCCATAAATAAGGCGTAATCTTCCAGCCAATTCTCTTTGCTTTCGCAAAAACCTGAGAATTCTTTTTGCTGGATCGGGGATGCTTTGGCTTTGAAGTTTTCGCAAGCTTTTTTGAGCAAAGGCACTTTCAGGGCGATCGCTCGCTCGAAGTCTACATAATCCAGCGGAAATTCTGGCAAATTAGCGAAGTCTTCATCTCCGAGCAATTGCTGGTCCCGCAGCATTTCTGGGTTAATCAGCAGCGGATTTCCCGCCATTGCTGAATAGCACGAATAAGGAGAATTGCCGTATCCTGTCGGGCCTAGCGGCAATAGTTGCCAGTATTGCTGGTCGCTCTCAACTAAAAAGTCAATAAAGCGATATGCTTCTATTCCCATGTCCCCAATGCCAAATTGACTGGGAAAGGACGTGGGGTGGAGTAAAAGGCCACTCGATCGGGGAAAAAGCATAATCTATCTAAAGATATAGGAATTTAACATTGACAATTTGACCTATATTCCCTACTCATTAAACTTCGTAGTTTTGAGGGAGATTCTCAGGGCAAATACTTTTGTGATTGTCTCATATTTTCTGCGATAACGTGCTTACCAAATATTTTTAGGGCACTCTACTCATAAATCCTGAGTAAAGTTCAAAACATCAAAATCCGAACTTACACGATCGCCCTGCTTTCACAGCTAGGTTTTTTTACCCAGGCTCGTTTGCTGCAACAAAGTATTTTGCTTGAGCGTACCCGGTTTTTGCCTAATCTTTAAATTTAACTTTTCTTGGGTTTTTGCCCCATCTCTCTGCAGTCGTAAATTGCTCACCAAGAATCAGCCATCACTTAAGCAGAGCCAATGCACAAATTAGCCGACTGTTTTGTATCTCAAAAAACAGCCGGCTGCGAAATTACTTGTGATAATGCTTAGTTCATGCTTGCTTGTTCAACATTTTCTGCACTTGTTTGAGAGCTATAGCGCCGACGTTGTAAGCAGCCCAGCCGCCCGCCAACAATACGGGCATCAATACTATTAGTATGCGGAAGTCAAATTCCATGAGTTCTCCTCCTAAAGTTTTTTAACAAATTCTCATAATCTATTTGTATCTCATTTTGTCGCCATTCTCCTGACTCTCTAAGCAAATATTCGGGATACGCAGGAGGACATCGCTCCCCAAGAATTGAGAGCGAAAGCGAAACTCCTGGGCGGGATCTCGGCATTCGCTGCACCAATTATCCCACAATCTGTTTGGCAATCCCTTCCACAACCTTAGTTAGAGGGTCGTTAGGGAAGTGCAGCGCAAACACCCCCTTGCTGGCGAGCAGCATCATCTGGTCGCTGTGGGGCAGTACCCCTGCCACTGGGATGTTGTAAATACTCTCTACTTGTTGCTTCAAATCCTCGAAATCTAGGGATTCAGGGGCTTTATTGATCGTCATCAAAATCTTGGGAACTTCTAATTTGCGGGCCACATCTACCGTAACAGCCGTTCCCTGAAAATCTTGCTGATCCGGACGCAGAATCAGCAGCAGGATGTCGGAAATGGTGATGCTGAGGAGGGTTTCTTCGTTGAGCCCCGGGTGCGTGTCTATAAATAGGTAGTCTAAGTTCAAAACCTCGATCAGTTCTTGAAAGCCGTCGGTAAGCAGTCCCACGTCGTAGCCTTCCCGCAAAACTCGCGCTATCTCCCCTGCTTTAATGCTCGAAGGAATCAGGTAGAGGCTGCCGTTACTGGCTAATTTTGGCAGCAGCGAACTCACATTGTAGGCCGTATCCGCGATCGGACATCGGCCCCACAGGTAATCGTTCAAGCAGCGATCCATATTGCTCTCGCTGAAACCGAACAGCACGTGAATCCCCGGCGATTGAATGTCTGTGTCCACAATGGCGACTCGATTTCCGCCGCGAGCGATAATAGATGCCAGGTTTGCTGTCGTGTTCGATTTGCCAGTTCCGCCCCGGTAAGAGTGGACAGAGATGATTTTGGACATGATCTGCGTATGAGGGTAAGAAACGGGGAGAACCCATTATGATGCAATTCTCGATGATACAGTCGAGTTGTCGGTCATTCTTCCTTGTCCCCCAAATCCTCCTTGTCTGCTAAACTATCAATTTTTTCATCTTTTATCATCTTTTGGCCGCCCCTGCGCTGCCGCATCTGTTTGGCTTTGGCTTGCAAATCGCTGAACTCGTCATCGGGTTTGGTTTCCGCTGAACTAGCACCGCCGCCCCCATTGATGGGGACACCTGTTTGAGAGCCGCTTTCCAATTCAGTCACGGCGGCGCGCTGCTGATGCTGTTTGGCTTTTTCCTGCAACTGAGCTAAGTAATCGTCTGTCTGACTTTCGACCTTGGGAAGCTCTGGGGTAATGGCAATTATTTCTTGGGGTTCGGAAGATGCTTTTTCAGAGGTTTCTTGTTTGCTAATCCTCAGTTTATCTTTCTTTTGCTGCAATTCTTTAAAGAAATCAGATTCTGTGATTTCTGCGACTTGCTGTTCTTTTTTGGCTTGGTCTATTTCGATTTTGAAGACTTGTTTTACTCGATCGCTAATTGCTTTCCCGTATCCGGCTTTATTAAATCTCTCTGCTGATACAATGCTACCGCCAGTTACGATTAATGCTAAGGCTGGCGCTGCCACAGGCACCCACCCTCCTAAGAGAAAAATCCCAAAGCCGATCGCGCAGCACCCGGACAGCAGTGCTCCAAATGTCACCGTCAACTTCGCTGGGTGAGCCATCCGCGATGCCAAGGTTCCTCCCACAATTGACCATGCCGAAATCCACAGAATTTCTGCCCATTCCGGCCAAAACCAAAACATCGGTCTGTTGTCTAAAACTGCACTCAAAATTTGGCTGACTACTTGTGCGTGTGCCACGATCCCCGGCATGAATTGGTTTTTTTGCTGTCGCCCACTGTAAGGAGTATAAAATAAATCTTTAACGGTTTCTGTGGTGTAACCGATGAGAACTATTTTATCTTTAACTAAATTTGGGTCAACTTTCCCTTCTAAAACATCCGTAATTCTGACTTGGTTTGCGACTTGCTGCTTGGAACGATAGTTAATTAATATTTGATATCCCCTGACATCGGCATTTTTGTATCCTCCGTCATTGCTTGCTAGTTGTTTTAATTGGGTTTTTCCCAGCCATAAAGATTGATGTGCAAGTTGAGGATAGATTTTTTGCCCTTGCAGGTAGCGGAGTGCTAGCTGGAGGTTGAAGGAAGCTAAAACTTGAGAATTGTCATTGCAAAGATGTTGTTGGGCCGAGGCATTGCCCTTAATTGTCGGCGGTTTCATAAATAATAAAGCCCTGCGGAGTATGCCACCCGGATCGACTCCGAAATCTGCAAATCCCACCCGGTTTTGTGGCAGCCCCGGCGCCGGCGGAGAACCGGGATTGTCCGGGCTGCCGTCGGTGACTAAACATACCCCGATAATTCGATCGCTTTTTTGTAAAACTTTAGTTAATTCCTCCCGCCCGTCTCCTAAAGGTACGTCTCGCAGTACATCTAAACCGATGACTGCCGGCTGCATTTTGTCGAGTTTTTGTAAGATTTCAGCTATTTTGCGATCGGATATTGGCCACTGTTTCAGTTTCTGAATGTCTGCTTCGGTAATCCCCACAACTAGCAAACGCGAGTCTGGCTGTTCATCGGGACGCCACCTCACCATTTGGTCGTAAGCGCTTAATTCTACTGGTTCGAGTATTCCTAGCTGTCTGGCTCCCATCAAGGATAATGTTACTGCCACGCTGGCAATTAATACAGACTTAGCCAAGAAGAGTGATGGTTTATACCTTTGACTCACTTGAGCCACTGCCGATCGAAATTTGTTAGATATTTTACTCATTATCCAGCATAAAAGTTTGACTCGTTTCTGGAACAGCAGTTGGTTCACATTGGGAGCATCTCATATTTGTAAAAACACTTCTTCTTCCTGCTTCCTTCTGACTCTTTCCTCCTGACTCCTGACTCCTGGCTCCTAACTCCAATTTCTAGATTGGCTGCTTTCATTGAGATGCTCCCCTTCACATTTCCCGCCTGCTGGAGACTTCCTCCATCTTAGAACACTCGGAAACTCCGACCACTTTGTTACAAAAATTTACAGTACGTGGCGAGCAACTGTATCTAATGATACTTGCGGCCTAGGCAACCTGATGTTTCCGACAGAGAATCCACTTGCCGATCGAATTAATTAATGTTATTGATGATATGTAAAGGTTTAAAATGTGTATCTGCGCCCTCGACTAGCATCTCAAAAATATTTGTCGCCATCAGCGAATGCCTGTGTTTGTAATTATACTGAAAGGTACAACAAAATGAAACGTTTTCTACATCGGGCTACACTTGCGGTCGCCGTATCTGCGATCGCAGCTACCGTCCCCAGTTCACTTGCACCGATGCGCGCACAATCCCAGCCGCTTCTGCTGAGTCAAAATTTTGGTTTCCAGCCTCCCGACGTAACAGCCCCCGCCAACCGACAAGGAGGAACACATCGCGGCAACAAGCTTTGTCCAGCGGGTGTATCTATTACTCCTTTAATGCCTCCAACTAATATCGGTTTAACCCTAACAGATTCTCCCACAATTTTTGTCTATATTCCTAACACCTCGCCCGAAATAGAGTTTACTTTGCTCAACGAAAACGAAGACAAAGTAGTCTACGAAAAAACCTTTAAACTTGACAAATCCGGGATTGTAGGAGTTAGTATTCCTGCTACCGTGGACAACAACAAATCCCTTGAAGTTGGCAAGCGATACGTATGGTCATTTTCGATGGTTTGCGACCCGGAAGACCGATCGGCTGATTCAGTTGTTAAAGGGTTCGTGCAGCGAATTGAACCGCAGGCAACTCTCAAGAGCGATTTGGCAAATCCCGACCCGATGACTAGGCTCAACGTTTATGCTCAAAATGGGATTTGGTACGAAACTCTCGCTACTTTAGCCCAAATGCGGCGTCAGACACCGGAGGATGTGAAGCTGACAGCCAAGTGGACGCAATTATTGCAGTCCCAAGGACTGGAATCAGTTGCAGCTCAACCACTGGTTGCGCCTCTTTAAATCTCGATATTTCTTGAAGTTTGGTCGGTCTGCCGATGGCGATGTGAAAATTGACCCATTTACTCGATCGCACCCGGGGTTAAAACTCCGGGTTAACATAAGATATGCGCTCTATAAATATTTATACAAGTTGGTGGAAAAATGAAACGTTTTATACATTTTACTGCATTGGCGATGACTGTATTGGCGATCGCCCTTACTCTCCCCAGTTTGCTTACACCGATGCAGGCTGTGCCTGCACCCATTCTGCTGAGTCAGAATGTTAATTTCACACCTCCCGATGTAACAGCCCCCGACAACCGGCAAGGGGGGACGCATCGAGGCTGTAAGTTACCGGATGGTTTATTCATTACTCCCTTAATACCTGAAAGCAATATTGGCTTAACGCTCACAGAGTCGCCAACATTTTTTGTATATGTTTCTCAACCGACAGCTCAAGTAAAGTTTATTTTGCTAAACGCAGATGAATCCGAAGTAGTTTACGAAACTACTTTAAAAAATGACAAAGCCGGAATTGTTGGAGTTAGCCTTTCTGAGAAAGACCAGACAAAAAATATTGAGGTTGGTAAGCGATATGTGTGGTCGTTTGCACTAGCCTGCGATCCTCTGGAGCGTTCTGGAGATTATATTGTTAAAGGATGGATGCAGCGAATTGAACCCCCGGCAAATCTCAAGAACGATTTGGCAAATCCCGACCCTATGGCTAAGGTGATTGCTTATGCTAAAAATGGGATTTGGTACGAGACTATTGCTACTCTAGTCGAAATGCGGCGCCTCGCACCCAATGATTCGCGGCTGACGACCGAGTGGACGCAATTGTTGCAGTCCCAAGGACTAGAATCGATTGCTACTCAACCTCTAGTTCAGTCTTTTTAATAACGACTGTTCACCAATCATTGCTGAGTGTTTGCAGAGTCAATTCTTCAATTATTCAATCCAGTGACCGAAAGCAGCCAGGGTACAAGCCCCCGTTTTTATCCTGGTACAACCAAAAAATAGTATCCGATAACCAGTCCCCGGATTCATCAGTGATATCGCTTCGTTCAATTCTCAAATTATTCAATTATTCAATCCAAAATCCAAAATCTAAAATCTAAAATCGATTGATGGCTAATAACTTTCCGACAATTCTAGCTCTTGATTTTGACGGTGTGATTTGTGACGGACTAATCGAATATTTCCAAACAGCTTGGCGTACCTACTGTCAAATCTGGAAACCAGTCGAAACAGTGCCAGATCCAGATTTAGCTTTGAGTTTTTACCGAGTGCGGCCCGCCATCGAAACTGGTTGGGAAATGCCGCTGCTGATCCGCGCATTACTGACAGGAATTTCTCCAGAGCAAATTTTGCTAGAGTGGCCCAATATAGTACCGTATTTGTTGACCGAAAATAATTTAAAAGCGCAGTCTGTAGGCGCTATGTTAGACGGATTGCGCGATAATTGGATTGCTGAGGATTTATCTGGGTGGCTGTCTTTGCACCGCTTTTATCCAGGGGTTGCCGATCGCTTGCACTCGTTGCAGGAGAGTTCGGTGAAAGTGGCGATCGTCACTACGAAGGAAGGCCGTTTTGTGCGGGAACTTTTGCAGCTAGCAGGCGTACAAATGCCGTCTGAGTTAATTTTTGGCAAGGAATACAACAAGCCTAAGCACCAAATTTTGCGGGAATTTTTGGCCGCGTCTGGCAAAGATTCGACTATTTGGTTTGTGGAAGACAGGTTAAAAACTTTGCTGTCGGTGAAGCAGCAGCCGGATTTATCTCAGGTGAGGTTATTTTTGGCTGATTGGGGTTACAATACTTTGCCCGAACGGGAATCTGTGGCTCAAAATCCACCAGTTCAATTGCTTTCTCTGTCGCAGTTTGCCGGAGATTTTGCAAATTGGCTGCCGATCGACTGTTGATGTTAGATTTGTTTACAGTAGTGATTTTTTTTCGCTTTTCAGAGTCAAAAAAAATCACAAAATTTTACATCTTTTTTGTTGACTTTTGCGGCGCAGACATGGTATTTTAATATAATGGGATGGTAGCAAAAATAATATTTGTGCAACCATCCCATTATAAGATATATAATAACAGGAATTCTCAAGAAAAGCAAGGATATCGAAAAAAAAAATGATTTTTTTTGATACAGTCTTGGAGGTACTATTGACCTGAGAAACGGATTTTTTTACAGTTTCTTCGGGCTGCAACGAAGTATTTTAGTTTATCAAACCCGGTTTATGACAAAAAAACCAAGCTTCTGAACCAAAAATTTGAAAAGTGTTTTGATAATTTCTCAGCTTGAAAGCTTTCTAATATTGAGACTTAAAACCGATGCTCGATTTAACTAAAGCAGCCAAGGCAATGCAGGGAATGAGCCAACATTTGAATGTGGAAGCTCAGGCGGCTCGCCAACGTTTGGAAGTGGCTCAGAATTTGCTGGTAAAGGCAGCAGCGGAACAGGAAAAATTGGTGGAATTGCAAGAGAATTGGCGCGATCGCACTTTATTCAATGCTGCCACGCCGATCGAGCCCTTAGACGATCGCACCTACATCACCGCACCCCCCGCCTCTCACACAGTCTTTGCCACAGACGGATCGCAAATTTCCCCCAACCATCACGAAATAGCCTACTGCTACCTGCTAAACGTCGGCACAGTCATGCTACACTACGGCCAAAGTCGCCACCCAGTTTTAGACAGCGTACCCGAAGTTTTCTACAAACCCGAAGACTTGTACGGTTCGCGACAGTGGGGAATTAGAACCGAAGAATGGATGGGATACCGGCGAGCAGTTTCCGAAGCAATTGCCTTAGCAGAAATGGGCTGCAATTGGGCAAAAGTTAACGACAATAAATTGCCCGCGCCAGCTTTAGCAATGGTAGACGGTTCCCTGATTTATTGGTTTTTGGAACAGTTACCCACCGACGCGCGCGATCAAATTTTGCTGCCAATTTTAGAAGCTTGGGACAAGTTGCGTTTAGCAGGAATTCCGCTGTTAGGATACTTAAGCGCTTCTCGCAGCAGCGAAAGCTTATCTTTTTTACGGTTTGAAGCTTGCACCCACGAAGTACCAGACTGCATGACAAATTGCCCGAACGTCGGATTTGCCGCCACAATTTCTTTCGCCGAAAAAGCACCTTGTCAAGAATTTGAACCATTGCGGGATGCCATATTGTGGGCAACAATCCTGTCACCTGGACAAAGAAGCCCTTTGTGGAAATCCCAAGCTCGAATTTTAGATTTGTACGGCATTAATTCCGTCTATTTCTGTTACGTTCACGTTGGCACAGAAATTGCTAGAATAGAAGTGCCGGAATGGGTAGCACAAGATACAGCACAGCTAGATTTAGCATTAGGAATGATGCTGGCTCAAGTACACAAAGGCGGCGGGTATCCGGTGACGCTAGCAGAAGCTCACAATCAAGCGGTAGTCACGGGGGGCGATCGAACTCGCTTTTTCGCTTTGTTAGAGCAGCAAATGATTAAAGCCGGCTTAAAGAATGTCGGAATTTCTTATAAGGAAACACGGAAGCGCGGCAGTATTGCTTAAAGTAATAAGTAGAGTAGTCCTTGACGCAGAAACCGGGTTTTTACGGAAATACTGCATTTGAACCTTTAACACAGATAAAAAACCCGATTTCTTTGGTATTGATACGTAATTTATGTAGAGTTAAAATAGAGTTAAAAATGTTATATGCCAATAGAACTAATTATCTTAATTGCTTCGTTACTTGTATCTTGGCTAGTGTTTAATTGGGCTTTTAAAGTATTGAAAGCCAGCATCGGGACAGCGATTGGTTTAGCAGCAATTGTGCTGACGATGCAGTTATTGTTTGGCATCGGCCCAAATCAGCTTTTCCAACATATAATTCACTTGCCGGAAACCCTGGGGAAAATGATTTCAGGCAAATGAATCAATTTTAGAGTTGCGATTTTAGATTTTAGATTCTTTTAGATCCCCGACTTCTTCAAGAAGTCGGGTATCTGGGTATTCCGAGAATTTTCCCTCTTATCGATAATTCATCCGTGTATCCGTGTCAAAATCCGTGTCGTGCCTTCCTTCAGATATTAACTGCCCAGCATTTGCAACTTGTACAAGCTGGCATACAACCCTTCTAGCTGCAACAACTCTTCGTGGCTGCCCGACTCTACTAACTGCCCGCGTTTGAGCACTAAAATACGATCGACATTTCGGATAGTCGAGAGCCTGTGGGCAATAATTATCGCCGTTCTGTCCACCATCAAACGCTCTAGAGCTTCTTGAATTAAAGCTTCCGTCCCCACATCCAAACTAGCAGTTGCCTCGTCGAGAACTAAAATACTAGGATTGCGAATAGCGGCACGAGCAAACGCTAATAATTGCTTTTGTCCCCCCGAAAGATTGGTTCCCCGTTCCCGCAATTGCGTATCATAACCTTGAGGCAACTGTTCGATTAAACGGGCAACATTAGTCTTTTCTGCTGCTGCTTGAATTTCCTCAATCGAGTAACTTTCTCCCAGGCTGATATTGCTCTTCACGTCACCAGCAAATAGAAAGCCATCTTGGATAATCACGCCTATGTGCCTGCGTAACTCTGCTTGAGGCAAATCCCGAATATCGACATGATTAACCAGAATCCGTCCTCGGCTAGGTTCGTAAAGGCGACACAGGAGACGGATAATCGAACTTTTGCCCGCACCGGTGGGGCCAACTAATGCTACTTTTTCGCCGGATTTGATGGTGAAATTGAGGTTTTGCAGGACATATTCGTCTTCTTTGTAAGCAAACCACACGTTGTCAAATTGGATTTCTCCCGATTCAGAATTCTGCGATTTGGCATTTTCTCCCCCCCGAAGCTTGGGGGGATTGGCGGGGGGTGATTGGGGATTGTTAGGCACTAAACGATATTCGGAACTTGCTGGATTTTGATGATTATCTGCCAATTCTCGATCGAACGGAGACAAGTTGTAAGCCGTTGCCTCTGGATGTCCAGTTATCAACAACGGTGAATAACCTGCCCTTCTTCCTCCTTCCCTCTTCCCTCTCCCTTCAAACATCCGTGTATCCGTGTCAAAATCCGTGTTGTGCCCTTCCTTCTTCCCGCTAGTTGGATCTTTAATTTCGATCGGTTCGTTGAGAATATCGCTAATCCGTTCGACAGCGGTAAATCCTGCTTGAATTGCTGTGAATTTCTCAGCAAATTGCCGCAGCGGATCGAAGAGACGCTGAGCAAATAAAATGAATGCTGAGAGAGTACCGAAGTTAAGATTACCGGCTAAAACCCTTTGACCCCCCATCCACAAAACGGCTGCAATCGCCACTAAAGCAATCCATTCTAATGTCGCAGATACGGCTGAGTCGTAAAATATAGTTTTGTCAACTGCTTTAATGTAGCGTTTATTCGTGACGCGAAACAATTGTGAATTGAACCTTTCGCGGCGGAATAGCTGCACTACGCCAATACCAGTCAGGTTTTCTTGCAGTTGGGCGTTGAGTTCGGAAAGTTCTTCTCTGGTATTGTAATTGGCTATGCGATATTGGTACTGGAAATAAACTATGACAGCGGTAATTGGTATCATCATCAGCACCAACATTAAAGCTAGTTGCCACTGCATGGTAAACATGAAAATGGCAATTACTAAAATTGAAAATAAATCGCTGACAATGCCGATCGCCCCTGAAGAGAAAACCTCTCCCAAAGCTTCTACATCGCTGGTGAGGCGAGTCATCAGTTTACCGACAGGAGTGCGATCAAAAAATCTCACTGCTAGCGATGTGACGTGGGCGAACAAATCATTTCTAATATCTGTAGTAATTATTTGCCCTACTTTCGTGACTAAATAGCCTTGAACTGATTGCAGTGCTAATCTAAGTGTTATAGTTAGCATGAGCAAAATAGCCAAAATATTCAAAGCAGCAGATAGAGACAATCCCCGCAAGAATTCGTAGGTAGGTTCCGAGCGAATTACCGAAATTGCCTGTCCGATGAGAATGGGTTGAATTGCTCCTGAGACTGCTAGCGGTACTAATAGTGCGATCGAAATAATCAGCAAGCGTTTGCTGCGGGTTGCGTAAGATGCCAACCTCATGAATAACCGCCAGTCTGTTTCCTGGCCGGATTTGTTTTTGGTGTCTGCTACTGGTGAGGAAAGAGTCATCCGATTTTAGATTTTAGATTTTAGATTTTAGATTGCAGAAGCTATTATGCTGCTAAATTCGGCGGCTTTTTGTGAGGATATCGAGCTTTTTTTTCGCTGCGCGGCTTGTAGGGCGGGCGGGCGAGATCAGTTCGCTCAGCTTTGAGCAAAAAAGCTGTACAATATATCCAACTAATAATTGTAGCAAATAGAGTCAGTCAAATGAGGAAATATTGTGCAGATCCAGCAAATTATCCAACCTGACAGCGCTCTGTCACCCGTATTTATTACAACAGCGGATACCCGCTACTTGCCACTTTATGCCTTTAGACATAGAGTTGGCCACTGGTTTTATTTGCTGGTCAAATGCTGGGTTTTCAAAATGCAGTTCACTGCATTGAAGAAATTGATTTTACATTTCACCGTCGTCCCAATGAAAGTGTATTAGCCTTTTTGGGTATAACTTATGCAAGAAATAGAGACAGCCAGATTGTATCTGAGACAATTTAGGCCAGAGGACTTAGACGATCTGTACCGCATCTACAGCGATCCGGAAACAATGAAATACCTCACAGGAGTTAGAACGAGAGAAGCAACAGAAATTGCCATTCATACCATGCTCAAACGTTGGGAACAAAACAACTTCGGAATGTGGGCTTTAGTACATAAAATAGACTGTAAAATGATTGGTCGCTGCGGACTGGCTTTTCTGGATCAGACACCGGAAGTTGAGCTGGGCTATGCGCTAGACAAAGTTTATTGGAATCAAGGATTGGCGACAGAAGCATCTTTGGCTAGTCTAAATTATGGATTTAAAATATTAGATTTGGAGAGAATAGTTGCGATCGCCCGCCCAGAAAATATTGCCTCCCAGCGGGTGATACAGAAAGTTGGCATGAAATATGAAAAAAATGCTCATTACTACGAAACTGATGTACTATATTACTCTATCTCGCGAGAAACCTACGATTCAAAAGTAGTTTTGTAGGGTGTGCATTGCACACCTTACTTCATTTAAATTACTCACATTGCAATTTGTCATTATTGCCTGCTGACAACTACGAAGTTCTTTGCAATTGCTTGTTAACTTTTTGAATTTTCTTAGCAAAATACTCTTGTCTGTGTCCCAATTTTTTAGCCACGTCCAACCCTTTTTGATAGGATTCCAAAGCTTTATCGTAAGCCTTCATCTCTTGATAAACTTGACCGATATTGTCATAAGTGTTCATCAATCCGTAGAAATTGTAAGCCCGCTCTTCTAACAGCAACTGCATTTGATAAATCCGCAAAGTCGGCTCCCATTGCTTTTGCGATCGATAAAGTAATGCTAATTTATCTAAAGCTTCACTAGCTTGGGCATACTGTTGAATAGGGACGGCTAAATTGTAGGCTTCCTGATAGTATTGAGCTGCTAAATTGATTTGACCTATGGTTTGGTAATCGCTGGCGATCGCAATTTTGAGCGGTGGTATAGCGCTTGGATTTTGTAAGTTAAGATACACCGATGCTAGTTTTTCCCTAGCTGCGATCGCCTTTAGGGGTTGTTTCGACTGTTGGTAAACATAGGCCAACTGTCTCAGGGTATCTACCTCAGTTGGAGGAGTTACAGGCTGCGGCGGCGCGCCGTTTCCCGCAACTACAGCAGAATTTTGCACAGCAGAATTAGCAGCAAATAAAGCGCGGTTTTCCTGAATTAAAGTAGCCAATTCCTCATACACGGGAGCAGCTTTATCGTAACTCAACCAATTGATGTGAATAAGCCCGATCGCCTTCAAAATCTGACCTTCAGCCAATATATCTTGGTTTTGGCGCGCATTTTCGAGAATTTCTTGGTAAACTTCTACAGTCGGGCCTTTAGCGCGCACCTGCTGAAAAGCCGCAGCGAAGGCGGGTAGCAACTCAGTATTAAGTGGTACTTGGGATTTGACTTCTTTTTGAATTGCTTGCAACCGTTTAGTAATAAGCTGTAGTTCGAGGTTTTTACCATTACTCCAAGCAACACTTCCCACCCGACTCAAAGCAGCAATTTCCGCCGCCGGGCCCAGATACCTCCGCAGCCGCAATTCTCGGAACCAAATTTCAAAAGCACCCGCGCCGTCTCCAGCTTGCAGTTTAGTCGCTGCTTCTAAGTTTAACTCTTCCAAAGCCGCTGTCAGTTCGTCCCGCTGAGTGCTGCTCAAAGATTCATTAGCGGGAGTTAGGGGATCGGGTGTGGTAATTTCTAGAGGATTAGGAGAAAATTGATCGAGGGCTGGTGGATTAGTTTGGGCGCTAGCAATAGAACCAGCACACAGCCACAGGAAAAGCAAGCACCCAATTGGTACAGAACTTCTCATTCTAAAAATTTGGTTGCCGCGATTCGGCATCTCTTCTGGAAACATCAAGTTTTGCATATCTACAAAACGGTATAAATTATGTCACAAAGATGGCACAAAAGTAAACAGTTCAACAAGAGCAACAAAATAAATGTCACCGTGCTGAGCAATTATTGGCATTTAAAGACGCTGGGCGATCCTCTTCGAGGGCTTCGCCAACGCATTTTACGCTTATTTAGTCTAGCCCTAATTCTCTTAACTGTTTGCACAGCTTGCGCCCCCCCTCCCGCAGTTGCAAAAGACCGATCTTTTCCAGAATTGTCCCTCGAATTTTTGGGCGAGTACGAATTGCCAAAAACCAATTTTGAAGGAGTACCAGTCGGCGGTTTGTCAGGAATTACCTACGATCCCAAAGGTATTAGCGCAGTCACTTCCAAAGCTTATCGCTTTTACGCTCTCTCCGACGACCCCAGCGAAAACGGAGAAGCGAGATTTTACAGTCTCCGACTAGACCTCACATCAAGCGATCCAGCAAATATTCGCCTGAAAAAAGTTACCGTTGACGGCGTTACATCCCTCAAAAAAGCAGACGGTGAAACCTTCTCTTGGGGTTCCATAAATCCCGAAGGCATCGCCCTTTCTCCCCGCAATTCAGTATTTGTCGCCAGCGAAGGCGTTACTCATGTGGGCATCCCTCCTTTTCTCGGAGAATTTGACCTCAAAACCGGGCAAATGCGGGGAAATTTGCCGATACCAAAGCGCTATATTCCCGATGCCAGCGATGAAAAACAGCAGCAAGGAGTTGTGGACAATTTAGGTTTTGAATCTTTAACCATCGACCCAGAAACCTTTAGTCCGGGCGGTCTTGATCCGTTTCGTTTGTTCGCAGCTACGGAAGCGCCGTTAATGCAAGATTTAGACCCCGAACAGGCAAGCAAACTGCGTCTTTTACATTATATCATCGTCGATAAAACGCCGCAATTAGTCTCGGAGAATCTTTACAAGTTAGACCAAGTTCCCATGACTATTTTGAACGGTTTAACAGAATTAGTAACTGTCGGTGGCGGTCAGATTCTGAGTTTAGAACGTTCTTTTGGGCTGTCGGGATACAGCGCTAGGATTTATCAAGTAGCAGTTGGGGCGGCTACAGATACTTCGAGAATCCAGAGTTTTAAAGGACGAGTGGCGGTCGAACCTGTTAAGAAAAAGTTGCTGCTAGACTTAAGCCAACTCGGAATTCCGCTATATAATTTAGAGGGAATGACCCTCGGCCCGCGCTTGCCAGATGGCAGCCAGAGTATAGTTTTGGTCAGCGATGACAATTTTGATGAAGCGCAGAAAACTCAGTTTATCTTGTTGAGTTTGAAGGGCAAAGGTTAAGTCAGAAGGGCGGGCTAGGAGCAACGGCCCACCCCACAAGAAGATTTATTATTTGTGAAAAAACAATATTGCCTGTTTATGAAAACTGTACAATAAAATTCACTCTTTGTGGAACAGGCATCTTGCCTGTTCATAAACAGGCTAGAAGCCCACCCCACCCCACAAGAAGATTCTTTGTGAAACAGGCATCTTGCCTGTTTATCAAAACAGTACAATAAAATTCACTCTTTGTGGAACAGGCATCTTGCGGGCTAGAAGCCCACCCCACCCCACAAGAAGATTTATTCTTTGTGAAACAGGCATCTTGCCTGTTTATCAAAACAGTACAATAAAATTCACTCCTTGTGGAACAGGCATCTTGCCTGTTTCTAAAAAAGTTAAATCACATTTATCCACCTATAAAATACCCTAATTATGCCAACTCGTAATACTTTGCACTTACCAGACATTGAACTTTCCTACCTAGAATGGCAGCCAGAAACTGGGACAGAAAAAGTTCCGCGTTTGCTGCTGTTACACGGTTTAGCAGATAGTGCGTTTGTCTGGACTAGCTTGGGCAATTACTTGTCCAACCGCTATCATATTGTAGCGCCCGATATGCGCGGTCACGGAGAGAGTAGCAAACCGAAAACAGGCTATACTTTTGAAAGTGCGATCGCAGATTTAGAAGCTTTGATGGTACATCTCAACTGGCCAGACGCCCACATTTTAGGACATTCTTGGACGGGAAAACTAGCACCGATTTGGGCGAGGCAAAATCCCGATCGCTTTTGCAGTATGATTTTAGTAGACCCCATCTTCATCACCAAACTTCCCGCCGCGATGAAACTCACCCTGCCAATTGTTTACCGAAAATTAGACTGTCTCAAATGTGTGGGCCCGTTTGCGACTTTAGCCCAAGCAGAAGCAGCGGCAAAACAATCGGGAGAATACGCAGATTGGAGTGATGTGCAGCAAATGGTATTCCAACAGCAAATCGAACCAAAATCCGACGGAAATTGGGGCAGTAAATTTGCGATTGCAGCCAGAAATCAGATATTTTCAGAAGTGATGAAAGTTGCCGGTTTAACTGAAAATATTGAGATACCAACTTTGTTTGTACAGCCGGAAAAAGGCGTAAATCGCATGGCTTGGCAAATGCAGCCATACAAGAGATACTTGAAAAATCTTACTGTTGCAAAAGTACCGGGGAATCACTGGTCTTTTTTGACTCAACCGGAAACTTTTAATCAAACTGTGGCAGATTTTTTAGAGGGCACAAGACAGTGAATGTAGAAATTATCGCACATCGGGGATTTTCGGCGATCGCCCCGGAGAATACTTTAGCAGCTTTTGAACTGGCGATCGCCCGTGGAGCTCATTCGATCGAATTTGACATCCAGCTATCCGCCGACAACGTACCAGTGATTTTTCACGACGCAACATTAGATAGAATCACTGGAGTTTCTGGCAAAGTTAGGGAAACAACCCTGTCTCAATTGCAGACACTTAATGCGGGAAAATGGTTTAGCGATGAATTTTCACAAGAAAAAATTCCTACCTTAAAAGAATCATTAGCTATCCTCAAAAATGTTGACAAATTTCTTTACTTTGATGTCAAACCTCACTGTGAGTGGTCGGATGCAGATGTCGCGGCTTTTGTCAATAGTTTGAAGGGCGCAGAGATCCAACATAAATGCGTTATTACTTCCTTTAACGATGGATTTCTCGAACAAGTGCGGCGGCTATCTGGCGATTTGGCGATCGGACACATTGTTGCTAATCTAGAAGCGTACAAAACTCAATTTGCTCAAGCTGTGGCGCATCGGGATAATTTGATTAGCAGTCAGTATCGCGTGTTGCTGGAAAACCCCGCACTAATTCAAGAAAGCCGGAGTCAGGGAGTTGACATTGTGGCCTGGACGGTGGACGATCGAGCGGATATGCAAAAGTTAATTGATTTGGGTATAACGCGGATAGTCACTAATTGTTTGATATAATTTGTTTAACTTGATATCTTGCACCATTATTAAGAACGGGCTCTTCGGCCCGTTCCACAAAACTCAATATATCTTGCACCATTATCAAGAACGGGCTCTTCGGCCCGTTCCACAAAACTCAATTAATAGATGAATTATTTTCGCAAAAACATCCACGAAATGTCTGGCTATGTGCCTGGGGAACAGCCACCGCTAGGCACAAAAATTATTAAACTAAATTCTAATGAAAATCCCTATCCGCCTTCTCTCAAAGCGTTAAAAGTGCTTCAGGAAATAGACGGAGAAATGCTGCGGCGCTATCCAGATCCAACGGGCAAAGTTTTCCGCATTTCTGCTAGTAAAATTTTTGGAGTTGCTGACGATTGGATTATTGTAGGTAACGGCAGCGACGATTTATTAAACTTGATAGTTCGCGCTGTGGGCGAATCGGGGAAACAGATTGTTTGTCCCGCGCCTACCTATGTATTGTACCGCACTTTGGCACAAATTCAAGATGCAGAGTTTGTTGAAGTTCCTTATCCCGATGACTACAAGTTACCAGTCGATTTGCTAATAGCAGCCCAGGGTGCAGTGACATTTATAGCTTCGCCAAACAGTCCATCGGGAACAGCCATCTCTCTTGCAGATTTGGAGAAACTGGCTAAAGAGTTATCGGGCATTCTTGTCATCGACGAAGCTTATGTAGATTTCGCAGAAGAAAATGCTTTGGAATTGACAAAAAAGTACAGTAATGTTATAGTTTTGAGGACGCTTTCCAAAGGTTATTCCCTAGCAGGATTGAGGCTGGGTTTTGGCATAGCAAATCCGGCGCTGCTGGCAGAATTAAATAAAATCAAAGACAGCTATAATGTGGATGCTTTAGCCTATGCAGTGGGGGCGGTTGCGATCGCAGATCAAGACCACAAAATAGCCAACGCCGAAAAGATTAAGGTCTCGCGAGCAAAACTAGCCGTTAGTTTCCAGGAATTAGGCTTTGAAGTTTGGCCCTCGCAAACCAACTTTTTGTTAGTTAGGCCACCAAACGGCGATGCAGAAAGAATTTATCAAACACTGAAAGTACGAGGAATATTGATTCGATACTTCAATCAGCCACGATTGGAAGACAAATTGCGGATTAGTGTAGGTACGGAGGAACAGAATCAAATATTGGTTAAAACTTTGAAAGAAATTCTCTAAATAACGATCGCACTAAAATTAGTTTCTAGTGAGGAATGCAAGTCCTCTGATTTTTATGAGGACTTGCATTCCTCACTAGACATAGCTTGATTACGGATAATTATTAGGATTATCAATAGCTAACCCTTCTGAATGAGCAATATTCAGCAATCGATTGTCCGCCGAAACAAAAATTAGTTGAGTTTCTGGCACCGACATGAGCAGAGTTTTAACGTACATACCAGACGCCAACTGCACAGCATCATAAGCGCGCAAAGGGTATTGCACAACCAATTGACCTGCACTTTCAATCAACGCTTGGTCAACTTCAATGATTCGATACTTGGTCTCGAATTCATTGCGAAACTTTTGCAAAATTATGTCAAGTTCACCAGCAGACATACTCCCCTCCCGCTGACGACGCGACAAGGCGCTGTGTAACTCCACCCATGTAATCTGGCTAATAGTTAAATCGTTATTTGCAGCCACATCAGTAATCGATTGAATCCAATTACTCCCTGTTTCAGGCACGTAACGTTTGACCAAAGCACTGGTATCTAGAAAATAAGTATTTACCACGGGCCACGATCCTCTATAACTATTTCAGAGACAGGTGTCCCCGGCCTTCCCTTCAGTTCTTCAAACAGTTCGCGCCATTTCTCTTCACGTCGTGCTAATTCAACAGGATCGAGCTTACCCTGCTTATTTGGCAAACGCATCAATCCTCGTACATCCATCAACTTAATCGCTTTTTCGCGATCGCCCTTGAGTTCTTCCGGCGAAACTTCCGCTACAATTGTGATTTGCACAGTTTCCCCATCATTCAATGACAAAGGACTCAAGGGACGAAAAACCCCGTTTTCGTAGATAGCAGTAATAGTTTCTGGCATAATTAGCCTCTTAATTAAATGCTTTGACTTATTGTACTTCTTTTAATTACTTCGTTGCCACCACAGCCAAATTCCAAGCCAAGCGCTTCATCAAAGGCAACTTCTTCAAAAACCAATCCAACCCTTCCAACCGAGAGTATTCCGGTTTCAATCTCTCTTGTTCAATGATAATTTTTTTCCAATAACGCTCCTCATTCGGATGCACTTTTTCGATCAAATAAAAGCGCAAAAAAATCCAAAGCGATGTCAGCCAAAAGGTATCATAAGCCGTCTCCGAAAACAAAGACTTGATAAAATTCACAATATTAATATCCAAAGGAGTTTCATCCTCCGTCCGCACCTCAGTCGCCATCCTGCGGTAAACATTAATCACCGGATTGTGCTTCATCGGGTCCCAAAAACAAGCTTTACCCCCAGGCTTCAGTACCCGGTGCATTTCGCGAATCGCCTTTTCCGGTTCCGGCAAATGGTGCAGCAAATTAGAAGCGTAGACAATATCAAAACTGTTGTCCGCGAAATCCATAGCCATTGCATTTACAGTGCAGCCCTCTATTTTGACGCCGTTTTTCTCAGCCAATTTCAGGGCAACTTCTACCATGCCCTGAGAATAGTCCGCCGCCACACAATGCGCGCCTTTTTTAGCAAAATAAACGCTGTTTTCTCCGGCGCCGCAGCCTAAATCTAACAGGCGTTTGCCTGTAATATCGCCCATTTGCTGGACGATAAATCTATTTTCTGGGGCGGTGCAAGCTTCAAAGTAATCATTGACTCGAATGCCGTCAATATCGATTGTGGATGCCCAAGCATCGTGGAATTGCCGCTCTTTTTTTAAAGTTTCGTCTTGCATTTTTTACGGTTTGTTGTTGCTAAGGAATGAGAATTAAATAACTTCCACAAGATTGTGGGATGGGCGTCTCGCCCGTCCTTTTTGGACGGGCGAGA
>NZ_JAUBTV010000067.1:0-43644 GCF_036705145.1 Microcoleus sp. B5-D4
TGGGAACTCGATCGCCCCTGTGTCTGGATTGTAGGTTCCGTCATCGGACACGCTGACATTAGTTAAGCCGGGAATCAAGCTGTCAGTAATGACTACGTTGGCCGCAGGACTCGGCCCGTTGTTGGTAGTAGTAATTGTATAAAGTAGCGTGTCGCCCACCTGGATGCTGGCCGGAGCTGTTTTTTGGGTGACAACATCGGCCACAGCCTCGATCGAGGTGGTGACGGTGGCGTTGGGGTTTGTACCGTTGTTGTTGGCCGGAGTGAAGTCGGGAGTGATGGAGGTACTTCTGGCCGTGTTGCTGATGGAAGTTAGAGTAGGCGGTACTGTGAAGTCGATCGTCCGGATGACTGTCTCCGCGTTGGCTATTGCCACCGGCGCGAAGGTGACAATACCAGTCACTGGATCGTAAACGCCACCATTAGATGCCGTCACTCCGGCTAACCCCGGAACTATGCTGTCAGTGATGGTTACAGCCTCTGCAGGACTCGGCCCTAAGTTGACTGTGGCGATCGAATAGCTGACCGAACTACCAGCAGTAGCACTCGTAGAACCCGTTTTCGTGGTAACAAGATCCGCGTTGGGCGCAATACTTGTCGTAACCGTAGAGTTAGTGGGAGTGCCGTCTTTGTTGGTGGTCGAGCCGTTGTTGTTAGTGGCGATCGGATCGAAAGTCGCCGAGCTACTCCGGGCCGTGTTGCTGATGGCGGTACGGGTGGCTGGGGCAGTGAAACTGACAGTGTGGGTCACAGTATCCGCACTTGCCAGCGCTGTCAGTGCTGGGAAGGTGACAATGCCCGAAACAGAATCGTAACTCCCCCCGTCCGATAAGCTGACTCCTGTTAAACCCGGAATAATGCTGTCCGTGATAGTCACATCCGCAGCAGAGTCTGGCCCCATGTTAGTAGTAGTCAATGTGTAGGTGACGCTTGACCCGGCCGAAGTAGTCACAGGGCCACTTTTGGTAGTAACTAAATCCGCGACTGTATCGACAACTGTGGTAAAAACTACACCCGGCCCCTCGATTTGACCGGGCGCGAGTACACCGCTGTTGTTGCTGAGGTCGGGGTCGAAAGTCGAGCTAGTGCTGAATGCAACGTTGGCAAAACTGCTACCGCTGGTTAAACCGGGCGGCAAATCAACTGTCAGGGTGTAAGTCAGAGTCTCACCCGCATTGAGAACCGGAATTAACGGCCAGGTGACAGCCTTCGTTTGGTTCACGTAAGTGCCGTTGTTGGAGGCACTGAGAATCGGCGGCAATCCCCCCGGAAGCAGCAGTTCTAAAGGTAATTCGTCTTGAATCAGAACATTTGTAGCAGGCGCTGGCCCTCTGTTTACAGTAGTAATCGTGTAGGTAATGCTGCTTCCGGGCTTGACAAACTGCGGGCCGGTCTTGATAGTGGCAACCTCAGCGGCGATACTGGGAGGATTGATAGTTTCAACTACCACGTTTTGAAGTTCGTGAATGTTGTTGGCGCCTCCTGTGGAACTGCCAAAACCAAATTTGAAAAGGGGCGGTACTGCGCCATTTGCGGTGACCAAGTTGGGGATGTCGATCAATGTAGTTTCGTAGATGTCGTCGAAATTTTCATCGAAGGCAACGGTGAGACGAGACGGATTTACCGGATCGTTAGATGGATTCAGTGTAATTTGAACGGATCTTTTGGCTAAATTGCGATCGGTCGTGAACGTATTGCTGAAGTTAAAACTGGCGCCTTGTTGAGGGCCACTAAAGTCAATACTCGTAGGAATGTTATCGATGCCGAAGGGAACGATCACATTTGTTAAAAACCGATAACCATTTGCTTGACTTCCTCTAACCGTTACTGAATCAGGTCTGAAAGAACCAATAGAAGATCCCGGAATCGGAGGCGGCTCAGGGCCAGAGCGCCCTTCTGTGGATGTTGAAAAATTGCCAAACTCGTCAAGCCCAATGCCTAAATAACCTCCCTCAATACCGGGTATACCCGTTCGTGGAGCGTAAGCCAGAGAACCGCCATAACCCCCAGTCCTGGTTGGGCTAACAGTCCCATCAATCAAGAAGAAACCCAGCCCGTCCCCTGGCTGAGGGCTAATATTCGGTTGCGGAGCCGGAAACTGCCCGCTTGAACCATAAGAATAAAAATCAAACTGGACTCTGAGACCATCAGTTGAAGGAATCGGATTGTTGTAGATGACAAAAGCTTCCCGAAGGTTTACTGCTGGAGTTAATCGCAGAGCGCCATCGCCAGGACTTGCACCGCCCAAAGCCGGAAGTACGCCGGATACAGTGCCTCCGGTAATGCCGGGGATAAGTTGATTGGCTGCTGCAACCCCGTTGCTCGGATTGAACAGTGCCCCGTTGTTTCCCCCGTAAATCCAAGGCCCCCTAACTGTGGAGTTTCTGAAAGTTTCGTTAACTAATGTGCCGAGGGCGTAAGGGTAGGCTTCGAGCACTTCTTTTTCAATAGCGATTCTCGCCTTTATTTCCCCGATCGCAAATTTTAATTCCCAGTCCCCGCCGAGTGCCGCACTCCCCGTCAAGTTGTCGGAAGCTGCAATATCTGCACCGACTATCAAGCTCAGCCGCCGCACGAAGGCCTCGCCCCTTTCCCCCGCTGCGACGCTGCACCCGAATAACAAGATATCTCCTCTCTCGCTCAGGGCTTTTCCCCACTGCTGTAACAAATGGCTGTAGGTTTCTAAGTTGTCGTTGCAGAGTTCGATCGACCCTAGCTGCACTCCTGCTTCTCGACCGTGAGAAACTATCTGAAGGCTGTCTAAATCGCTGCAAACCGCCAAAATTCTAGTAATTTGCTCGACTCCATCCCGTGTCGAGTCCAGTACAAATACCTCTGTATCGGCTGTTGCTCCTCTTGCCAAGCTGTCGCCGTTCTCTACTCTGGCATCGAGGAACAGTACATTTTTTATAGTCCGAGGGGGCAACCACGGGGGGTTTTCCCTTACGGTTGCTCGCAAAAATTCTCTGGGGGGATGCCCAATTCCCGTGCCACCACGGAGTTTCTGGGACAGGGGCAACCACGGGGGGATTGCCCCTACTGTTTTTACTTGTTTTATTGGTTTTTTCTGATGATAAGTTGCTGTTGTTTGGGAGTTCGCGCCCGCAATCCTTGCGGTGGAGTCACATATTTTTGGGGTGATAAAGATTGATTTGTTGCAGATGCTTTGCATGGTCAAATTGGCTCACGGATTGTAGATGATGTACCCATTTCCAGATGATAATTATCACCTATTCACAAGGTGGAATTGCAGAGTAAGAGGCTCTGCTGCTTGACTTGTATCAAGAGCAAAAAGCAAATTTTACTCAGCACAAAGCAGTGCTATATAGATATTTGATAGCATTGCAAATATCGCCGGCAGAAGCGCTGAGGATTTGGGGTTTAAATCCCAATAATCTCTCTATCGGGTGATATTTTGCCTTCGGCTTTTTTCTTTTCTTTTAGGGAGTGTATCTGTTACACGCCTACAGCATTTCTCAATCTTGGTGAGGTATGCCCACGGAGGCCACGGAGGCCTATTCCCACGGAGGCCACGGAGGCCGCTTATCAAGCGTGCACCTCATGTTACTGAGAAAGGCTATATCTCTTACATCGCGCAGTAGATAATAACAGGAGTTCTCAAAAATTTACTTTATGAGGTTTTCTGTACATCGTCTAATGCACTTTATTTGCAGAGAAAATTCACTATTTCTGGACGTATAAACCTGGTTTGAGGGACTAAAAGACTTCTTTGTAGCCTTCGCTCCCGGTAAAAAACTCGGTTTCTTTGGTTTTGGCGCGCAAACCCTGTTCAAAATAGCAACTAGACATTAATTAGGGAGTGATAGCCGTCACATAATTATGTCGGCAGTGCCCGAAGTGTCATTCAACTGAGATCTTTTACCCTTCTCAATAACCCTTCTATGGGGGGTTCTCCTGCCCGGCCCATAAGAAAATTCACTGGTTGTAGAACAGGCCAGCGTCGCCTATTCTTGAAAATGGTGCAACATATGAGATTCAATTGAAATCGGCATACCCTGTATCGACGAGGCGTCTTAAAAATTCATGACTTGGAGTCGGGAGATAGCAATCTAGGTTTGAGACTGTTTCGCTACGATCGCAAAAACAGATTAGTGCCGCCCACAAGCAACTTCTCAAGTTGTCAACTTAGAGTCTTCGAGCTGGTTTCTGCTTAAGATAAATGCTCGGGACAATGTTTCGTGCAGAATTTTTCATGATGTTTTGGAGAAACTGATTGGGAGATGTGCGCCTCAGCTACTTACGATTTTTGTTGGCTAATTTTCTTAACTGCAGGAGTTACGCCCCGGAGACTAGAAACCTAATTTGTGCCTAGATTTCTCGTCGCCTAACCAAAATTTATCATCTAAACCTGGTTTTTGATCGTAAGTCCTCAACTAGAAAAACACCGATCGCAATCCGCCAGTTATGGCAACTGTAACCAAGCAATAATGCTCGATTAGGTTTTAACTGCTGAGTTTGGGCGTGGGTAGTCCAAAACAAGCTTCAACAAGAATCCTTACACGTAAGTACATATTAACTCATTGATTATTACATCCGCAAATAGACGTAGATACAAGCACCAATATAAGCTATATCTTTTGCTCTCCAACGTCAAGAGTTTTGGCTTGGTAGTACCGACAATCTTGACAGGGCCCAGAAGGATTGACAGCGCAGCGAATGTAATTAGAGCGGGCGTTATACTCGCAAGTGATATCGCCGATAGCATAACCGAGGCTTTGTATGTAAGTGCGATCGGCAGTTGGTAGTTGAGTTCGGATTGGTCTATTCGCTACCGCAAGTCTGGCCGCTGCAATTCTGTCGCGGGCTTGGCTCTGGGCATAGCGCATCACCCACAAAGACAGCAGCGACGGAGCTAAACCTATGAAAATAATCAGGAGAGCAGTTAGCACATTTTCAGAGCTTATGTGGAGAATATTTGTTTTAATTTAGGCTATGGCAACAGAAAATCATCCCCGAAAAGACGGTTTTAAATAAGAAAAGTTCCCGATTAAGTCTCAAACTAGGCCGCCCCTGTGTTAACTGTTAGCTGGCGGCTGAGGAGGGCGAATTAAATAACTTACAATTTCAATTGTTATTGTGGGATGGGCGTCCCGCCCGTATTTTTTGGACGGGCGGGACGCCCATCCCACAAACTTTTTGATAAACCCGGTTGCTCTCAAAAACCCAAACGGTTAAACCTTAGCAATATCCCCCGCTAAATCCATCAACGAACCCGCACCTTCCACCTTAGCAACATCTAACAAAGTCTTCAAAACTGAATCGGGATTCAAACTAATCGAATCAATTCCCAACTCAACCAAGAATCGAGCAAACTCAGGATAATCGCTGGGGGCTTGACCGCAAATCCCAATTTTGCGATCGTACTTCTTGGCGGCTTTAATGGCAATTGCTACCATGCGCTTGACAGCTTCATTCCGTTCGTCAAAAATGTGCGCGACTAAAGCAGAATCCCGGTCTAATCCTAATGTTAGCTGAGTTAAATCGTTAGAGCCGATCGAGAATCCGTCAAAAACTTGGGCAAATTCGTCAGCAAATATGACATTGCTCGGCAATTCGCACATCACATACACTTGCAAGCCGTTCTCGCCCTTAACTAAACCGTGTTTTGCCATCTCGGCTAACACTTTTCGGCCTTCCTCTGGGGTGCGGCAAAATGGAATCATCGGAATCACATTTGTCAAGCCCATTTCGTCGCGAACTCGCTTTAATGCTTTGCATTCCAAAGCGTAAGCTTCGCGGTAATTTGGGTCGTAATAGCGAGAGGCGCCACGCCACCCGATCATCGGGTTTTCTTCCTTGGGTTCAAACTGCCGCCCTCCCAAAAGATTAGCATATTCGTTGCTCTTGAAATCGCTCATCCGCACGATAACTGGATTTGGATAAAATGCGGCGGCAATTGTGGCAATCCCGTGGGCGAGTTTGTCGGTGAAGAAATCGGGTTTGTGTTGGTAAAGTGCTGTCAGCTTTGCAATTTCTTCTTTGACTGATTCATCCACCAATTCGTCAAAGTGAATCAGTGCCAGCGGGTGTGCTTTAATGTGATTGGCAATGATGAATTCCAACCGCGCTAAGCCTACGCCGTCGCAAGGAATGGCTGATAAACCAAAGGCTTCTTCTGGGTTCCCGACATTCATTAAAATTTTAGTGCGGGTGCGGGGTAAATTCTCGATCGCAGTTTCTTGAATTTCAAAAGGAAGCAAACCGGAATAAACTTTGCCTTCGTCTCCTTCGGAACAAGAAACAGTGATTTCCTGCCCGTTTTTCAAGATTTGAGTGGCGTCGCCGGTGCCGACAATGGCGGGAATTCCCATTTCTCTGGCGATGATGGCGGCGTGACAAGTGCGGCCGCCGGAATTGGTAACGATCGCACTTGCTTTTTTCATAATCGGTTCCCAATCCGGGTCTGTTTTGTTGGTAACTAAAACTTCTCCTGATTGAAATTCAGCGATTTTGTGCACATCTAAAATCACGCGGGCTTTTCCTTGTCCGATTGATTCGCCAACGGCGCGTCCTTTTGCCAAAATTGCACTGGAACCTTGCAATTTGTAGTTTCGCAAAACTTTAGCAGACTTTTGAGATTGTACTGTTTCGGGTCGCGCTTGGACAATAAACAATTCGCCAGTATTGCCGTCTTTTGCCCACTCAATGTCCATCGGGGTATAAGTCCCGCGCACTTTAGAGTAGTGTTCTTCGATGATGACGGCCCATTTTGCGAGTTGCAGAATTTCATCATCTTGTATGGCAAATTTATTTTTTTCGGCTGCTATGACGGAGACGTTTTTGGTGTATTTAGAACCGCCGATATCGTACACCATTTTGAGTGTTTTGGTGCCGAGACGTTTGTCTAAAATCGGGAGAAAACCTTGTTTTAAGGTGGGTTTAAAGACGAAGTATTCGTCGGGGTTGACGGTGCCTTGGACGACGTTTTCGCCTAATCCGTAGGCGGCGGTGACTAATACGGCGTTTTTGAATCCGGTTTCGGTGTCGATGCTGAACATGACGCCGGAGGATGCTAAGTCCGATCGCACCATTTTTTGGACGCCGACTGATAGGGCGACTTCAAAGTGGTCGAAACCTCGCTGTTGGCGGTAGGAAATCGCGCGATCTGTGAATATGGAAGCAAAGCATTTGTGACAGCATTCGAGGACGCCAGCGCAAGCTTGGACGTTGAGGTAGGTTTCTTGCTGTCCCGCGAAACTGGCGTCTGGTAAGTCTTCGGCGGTGGCGGAGGAACGCACTGCTACGTCTGTACTGTCGCCGTAGCGATCGCACAATGTTTCGTAAGCATCCGCGATCGCCGCTTGGATTTCTCGCGGAAATGGTGTGTCCAGAATCAGTGCCCGCGCTTGCTTGCCTTTTTGTCGCAGGTTCTGCAGATCTTCTACGTCTAAATCGGCAAAAATTTCGCGCAATTTAGCTTCTAAACCCGCTGACTGGATGAAGTGCCGGTAAGCGTGTGCTGTAGTTGCAAATCCGTTGGGAACTCTGATTCCTTGGCCGGTTAATTGTTGAATCATTTCGCCCAAAGAAGCATTTTTTCCGCCTACTAATGGGATGTCGGCGATGCCGACTTCATCAAACAACAATACTAAGGCTTTTTCTTTGGGAATTAAACCGGGTTTTTGATCAATTGCTAAATTTTCGATCATTGCTTTTTTCCTCTAAAATTCATCTCAGTTCGGTCAAAGGACAGTAAACAAAAGGTAAACAAAAGACAGTTTATTGGGAATTGTAATTTTGTTACAAAAATTCTCAATTTTTTTCCTAGGCTGTATCAACCGAATTTTCGATTGCCTCTATTTCAAGACTATCACTTTTTGGCTAAATAGCAAGGCCTGTGGAGATATTTGATTTGATTGCAAAACGTAAAGAATTTGCAGTAATGAGTTTATGTAAGGTATTATAAAAGAAGTGGTAAAAATATGAATAACGAAGATATTTCTCACCGCTTTTTTGGCGTTGAGCGCTGATTGGTGTGGGGATATCGCTCGGATTGTGTTGGTAGGGGAATCCAAGGGGAACAAAGGGTGGGGTTCGATCGCGCGATCGGCTGACCCCGCCCAAAAACCGATACTTACTTTCCGACAGTAGCCGTGAGTCACCCAAAATTTTAGATTCTAGTTCAAGCTCCCCGATTCATCTGTGGACTAAATCTAAAATCTAAAATCTAAGATCTAAAATCGACAGACCGGGGTGCTAGCCCAAAAAAACACAACACCCAGCAGCTTAGTTTCCTCCTGAAACAGAGATCCTAAAAACCGTAAAATTTTTGCCTCTGATTGCGTGGATCTACTTAGAGCAAAAAAACAGTTGCATAGAGTACATTGTAATTGTTGAACCACAGAGTTTTTAACTTGGAGTGGCCGGATTTGGGGGGAGGTAATTATTTATATGCTATAATAGTTAGCTCGACTGCCTTATGACAAAAAACAAGGTATATGATATCAGTTTTGAGCCCAGCCGCAAAGCGAAACGGCTTTAAAGTTCTTCTGGTCGAAGACAATCAAGCCGAAGCCGATCTGATCGAAGAATTATTATTAGAAACAAATGTCAGTAGAGCCGAACCCCAAAGACTATCCGTAAGTTGTACAGACCGTCTCAGCAAAGCGCAGGAAATTTTAGTCAGTGAACATTTTGATGTGATTTTACTAGATCTTTCGCTGCCGGACAGCCAAGACTTAAATACAATTGTCAAAATACAAGAATACAGTCTAAATACTCCGATTGTTGTACTGACTGCCCGCAACGATGAAGAGCTTGCCGTGCAGTCAATCCAAGCCGGAGCTCAAGATTATCTAGTCAAGCGAAAAATCGACAGCGAAGTGTTAATTCGATCGATTCGCTACGCAGTCGAGCGACAGCACAACCAAGAAGCTTTGCGAAAAAGTGAAGAAAAATATCGCTCGGTAGTCGAGAATTCTCTCGTCGGAATTGCGATTCTTGCTCCTCCGAATTCCCCCTCAGAACCAGAAAAATACGAGTGGTTAGAAGTAAACGATGCTTTGTGCGATTTGCTGGGATACGATCGCCAAGATTTTTTGCATGAGAATTGCCAGAGGTGGGGTTTTCCTGAAGACTTGCAGGCTAGTGGGGAGCAGTTAAATAAAATTTTGGCTGGGGAGAGCGAAGGCTATGTTCTAGACAAAAGGTGGCGCAGAAAAGACGGACAAACAGTTTATACTAGAGTTTCCCTGCGCTGTATTCGCGCCCTAGACGGCTCGATCGACCACCTGATTAAAGTAGTCTTGGACGTGAGCGATCGCTACCGTTACGAAGCTCAATTAAAAGCATCAGAAGAGTTTTTAAATCACACGATTAATTCTACTCCTGACCCAATTTTTGTCAAAGATGAGCAGCACAGATGGATCGTATTAAACGATGCTTTTTGCAATTTGATAGGAAAAAGGCGAGCGGAACTGATTGGCAAGTCAGGATACGATTTTTTACCCCCAGCACAAGCGGCTTTTTTTTGGCAACAAGACGAGCAAGTATTGCAAAGAAGTCTTGCTCAGCAAACAGAAGAAATTTTTACCGATGGCGGCGGCCAAGAACGCATTATCTCTACTAAAAAAACAGTATTTAACAACGCCGATGGTCGTAAAATGTTGGTCGGAACAATGCGAGATGTGACAGAATACAAACGCCAGCAAATTGCGTTGCAGGAAAGCGAAGCTCGATTTCAAATAATGACCGACAACGTGCCGGGAATGATTTATCAATATCGGCTTTATGTAGATGGTAAAACATCTTTTACTTACGTTTCTTCCGGCAGTTGGCAGATATACAATTTAAAACCAGAACAAATAGAAGAAAATGCCCATTTGGCTTTTGCAACAGTTCACCCAGACGACATCTCAGGCTTGCAGCGGTCGATCGCAACTTCAGCGGTGACTCAGCAAGCTTGGCAACACCAGTGGCGGCAAGTTATGGGAGATCGAGTGAAATGGCTGCAAGGCGCGTCAAAGCCAGAAAAGCAAGCCAACGGCGATATAGTTTGGGACGGTTTGGTGATGGATGTTACGGAATTGAAACAAACCCAGCAAGACCGCGATCGATTTTTTAATCTCTCGTTGGATTTACTTTGCATTGCAGGTTTTGATGGCTATTTCAAACGCTTAAACCCCGCTTGGTCAAATGTATTAGGTTATAGCAGTGATGAAATGTTAGCCAAACCTTTGATAGAATTCGTGCATCCAGACGACCGAGCAATTACTTTAGCTGAATTAGAAATACTTAAAAAAAGCCACCCCGTTATTAGCTTAGAAAACCGCTATCTTTGCCAAGATGGTACTTATAAATGGCTGTCGTGGACAGCATCGCCGTTTGCAGAAGAAGGTTTGATTTATGCAGTGGCTCGCGACGTTACATTTAGCAAGCAAGCTGAAGCTGAATTGCGTAAGAGCGCAGCCACTAACCGCGCTCTTTTAAATGCGATACCAGACATGATATTTCGCTGTCGGGCAGACGGCACTTTTGTAGACTTCAAACCTGCAAAAGATTTCGAGAATATCCTACCACAAAAAGCACTAATTGGCAAAAAAGCACAAGACATATTACCGGCTGCTTTTGCTGACAAAATCTTGTCGGGCCATCAACAAGCGATCGCCACTGGCGAGATTCAAGTTGTAGAATATCAAATGCCCGTTAATGAGGAACTGTACGATTTTGAAGCGAGAATTGTTTTCTGCACGGATGACGAAATTATCGCGATTGTCCGCGACATCACCAATCGCAAACGTTTCGAGTCAAAACTCCACCGACAAACAGCGGCAATGGCTGCCGCTTCCGAAGGTATAGCCATAATCGATAGCGACGGACTTTTGATTTATTGCAACGCAGCCCGATTAAAAATCTACGGTTACGACTCTCTCGAAGAACTGTTAGGCAAAAATTGGAAAATATTCTACGAAGGTGCAGAACGGCAGAGGTTTGAGGAAGAAGTTGTGCCTAATTTAGTGCAGAAAGGTTGGTACATGACCGAAGCAGTAGGATGTCGCCGCGACGGATCGAAGGTTCCTCTAGATGTATCGCTGACAATGCTGCCCGACGGGGAAATCATTTGCATTGTTCGCGATATTTCCCAAAGAAAAAAAACAGAAGCAGCACTGCGGGAAAGCCAGCGGTTCATTCAGCAAATTGCTGGGGCCAGTCCTAATATTTTGTATGTTTGTGACTTAATTGAAAAAAAAAATATCTATGCGAACGCTTCTATTTACCACATTCTTGGCTATACAGTAGAGGAGATTCAGGCAATGGGGCCGTGGATGATTTCAAGTTTAATCCACCCCGAAGATTCAATCAAAATGCCTGATTATTTACAGCAAGTCGAAACAGGCAGCGAAGGGGATATCTTTGAAATTGAATATCGAATTAGGCACAAGGATGGTTCTTGGCGCTGGATGGTTAGCCGAGATACTGTATTTGGGAAAACAGCAGACGGTAAGTTAAAACAAATTCTCGGCACGGCAACTGATATTACAGAAAGCAAGCAAGCAGAAGATGAAATAAAGCTGTTGCTGGCAGCAACTAAAGCCATTAGTCAGTCGGCAGATTTTCAGAGCGCCCTCCCAGATATCCTGCGGTTGCTGTGCAATGCGATCGGCTGGAATTTTGCAGAAGCTTGGATACCGAGTGCTAACGGTACTTTTTTGGAACACAGCGAAACTTGGTACGCTAGCGATCGCGATTTAGATACGTTTGGCCACGAAAGTAAAAAAATTAGATTCGCCGCCGGAGTGGCAGTACCTGGACGGATTTGGTCAACCAGAAATGTAGAATGGATTGAAGATATTTCTCTAGCCAAAAATCATCTTTTTGCCCGATCGCAAATGGCGAAATCAGTCGGATTGAAAGCTTGTTTCGGAGTGCCAATTCACGCTAGTTCAAAGGTGCTGGCAGTTTTAGTATTCTGCAAGCGCGATCGCTCGATTATGGAACCGCGTATAGTAGAATTGGTCAAGGCTGTAGCGACTCAGTTGGGCGATTATATTCAGCGCAAACAAGCCGAAGAAGAATTGCGTAAAAGTGAAGAACGCTGGCAGTTAGTTCTCAAAGGCAATCAAGACGGAATTTGGGATCTGAATCTTCAAACAAATGAAGCTTTTCGATCTGCCCGCTGGCAAGAAATTATCGGTTACACAGACGGCGAAATCGACAGCACCAACAGCGCATGGATCGAGCGCATCCATCCAGACGATCGCTCACGAGTGCAAGCAGCGATCCAAGCTTATCTCGATCGCCAAACCCCCAATTACGCCGCCGAATACCGCTTGCAGTGCAAAGACGGTAGCTATAAGTGGGTGCTCGCCCGCGCTCAAGCAGTGTGGGACGAAGCCGGAAACCCTCTGCGGATGGTGGGTTCGATGACGGATATTAGCGATCGCAAAGCAGCCGAATTAGCTTTACTGCAGGTCACTCAAGCCGTCGAAAGTACCAGCGATGCGATCGTGATCGCCGACTTGAAAGGGCGGTCTATTTACCACAATCAAGCCTTCATTCAGCGCTACGGCTACACGGTGGAAGAACTCAATGATATTGGCGATATGACCGCGCTTTATGTCCGGCATAAAAATCATAAACAAATCTATAGAAGCCTTCGCCAAGGTCGCTCTTGGTGTGGCGAAGTTGCGCTGCAAACTAAGAGTTACGAAGCAGTAACTGCTCTGGTGCGAGCCGACAGTATTCAAGATATTAATGGGAATTATATCGGCTTAATTGCAGTAATTACTGACATCACAAAACGCAAAGAATCCGAAGTAATTTTACGCCAAAAATTAAAGCGCGAACAGTTAGCCGTAGCCATGCTGGAACGCATTAGGTCTTCTCTAAATCTTGAAGAAATTCTTACCAAAAGTGTCGAAGAAGTGCGGCATTTTTTGCAAGTAGACCGCACTATTATTTACCAATTTAATCCGGATTGGAGCGGGTTTATCGCTGTCGAGTCGGTTGCCGAAAATGTCCGACCAATTGTAGGAATGGAAATTTATGACCCCTGTTTCGGGGCAGCCTACGTTCATCTTTACCAAGACGGTAGAATTAGAGCCATAGAAGATGTTTACAATGCCGGCCTGGCCGACTGCCACTTGGGTTTGTTGACTCGGCTCGATGTGAGAGCGAATCTGGTAGTACCAATTTTGCAAGGTGAAAACTTGTGGGGGCTGTTAATTGCCCACCACTGCACGGGCCCGCGTCTCTGGCAGCAATTGGAGGGAGAGTGCCTAAAACAATTGGGGGTGCAGTTGGCGATCGCCATTCAGCAATCGGTGCTATTTGAACAAGCACAAACCGAAATTGCCGATCGCAAACTTGCAGAAGCCGCCCTGCAATTAGCTAAAGAAGCCGCCGAATCTGCCAACCGCGCTAAAAGCGACTTTCTCGCCAACATGAGCCACGAATTGCGGACGCCTTTGAACGGGATTTTGGGATACATTCAACTGCTCAAAGTCGAGAAAAACTTTACCGCAGATCAGCAGGAAAGTCTTAACAACATTCACCAGTGCGGCAACCACCTGCTGATGCTGATTAATGATGTTTTAGACCTCTCAAAAATCGAAGCTAGTAAAATGGAGCTGTCGCTGACCAACCTGCATTTTTCCAGTTTTGTGAAAAGTATTATTGATTTGTTCCAGATGCGATCGGCTCAAAAAGGAATTGCTTTTAATTACGAGCAGGTTTCAGCGCTGCCAGACGGCATTTTGGCAGACGAAAAAAGGTTGCGTCAAGTTTTGATTAATTTGCTCAGCAATGCCGTTAAGTTTACGAAGAGCGGCAGCGTTACATTCAAAGTCGGTTATGCAGAAAATTTCCCCGATAACTATCCTCAAACCAACTGCGAAAATTCTAGTTTGACAGCGGAAATTGCCAGTCAAACGCTCAATGTGACCGCGAATTTAGACGCGCAGCAAATGTCGATCCAGCCCCTAGGAACAACAGAAGCGCGCGAGGTGACAACAGCAGAAAATATCGGCCGTGTTCCTACCCCTAAAATTCGCTTTCAAATCGAAGATACCGGCATTGGCATTTCTCAGAATAAATTAGAAGAAATATTTTTGCCTTTTCATCAAGTGGGCGATCATAACAATTTCGTTGAAGGTACGGGACTGGGACTTTCCATCAGCCAAAAATTAGCCAAAATGATGGGCAGCCAAATTCGCGTCCAAAGTACCTCCGGCAAAGGCAGTATATTTTGGTTGGATCTAGACTTGCCCGCAGTCGCCCAGTCTTCTGAACTCCCCTCCCGGCAAGAAAAAAGGCGGCTTATCGGTTTTACCGGCCCCCAGCGGAAAGTGCTAATCGTGGACGATCACGAAGTAAATCGCGCTATGTTGCACAGGCTACTTTTTCATTTAGGCTTTGAAATTGCAGAAGCTACAGACGGCGAAGACTGCTTGCACAAAGCACAGGAATTTCTACCGGATATAATTTTAATGGATTTGCTGATGCCCGTCATGAACGGTTGGGAAGCTACCAGGCGGCTGCGACAGTTGCCGGAATTAAAAGATACGGTTATCCTTGCTTTGTCCGCTAACGTTTACGAGACTACCAAGCGAGAGAGCATACTTGCAGGTTGCGATAGTTTTCTCACCAAGCCGATTCAAACTAACGAGCTTTTAGAATTATTGCGCCTGCACTTGAGACTAGAATGGGTTTACGAAGAACGAGCACAAACCAAAAAGCGGACAGCCCACACTGCAAAAGCATATTCTGAAATTGCGGCTGCTGACTCAACGATGGTGTCTCCTGCCTCAGAGTCAGTCTTGGCGTTGTTAAGATTGGCTGCAATGGGCGATATTGAAGCTATTCTGGAAGAAACTGCTAAACTCGAACATTCTGACCCGACATTAGTGCCTTTCGTTCATCACCTGCGCCAACTTGCTAAAGGATTTCAGCTCAAGCAAATTCGAGATTTTTTGAAGCAACATTTGTCCTAAAATTGACGGTAGCTAACACACAACTCAAAATCAGTTAAATCTCACATCTTGCACTTTTGTCAGCAACAGGCTGTCCGGCCTGTTCCACAGAGACTGTAATTTTGGTGGGTGGGCATCCTACCCGCCCATAAAAGAAAGAGTGATTGCAAATAAAGGGATCTACGAAGCAACCGGGTTTCGAGAGCCGCCGAAAATCACTTGAATCCGATTTAAACTCACCACCCACAACTAAAAAGTAAAAAATTTGAATGTTTGCCTTGAATATGAACGATAAGAATTCCGCAAGAAGCATCATACTAATTGTTGATGACAACCAAACAAATCTTGACGTACTTTTCGAGTTGTTAAGGAATTACGGGTTTAAAGTATTAGTGGCTCTAGACGGCGAAAGTGCGATCGAGCAAATTGACTACATCCATCCAGACTTGATTCTTTTGGATATCATGATGCCAGGAATTGACGGTTTTGAAACTTGCCGACGTTTGAAAGCAGACCCGTCAACGCAAGATATTCCCATCATATTTATGAGCGCCCTTTCCGATACGCCTGATAAAGTAAAAGGCTTTCAGACAGGAGCCGTTGACTACATCACTAAGCCTTTCCAGCACGAAGAAGTTTTGAGCCGGATTCAAACCCACTTGACAATCCGCAGCTTGCAAAAAAAACTCGAAGAAAAAAACCTCGAACTTGCCCACCTCAACCAAAACCTTGAAAGACTTGTTGAACAAAAAACCAAGCAATTAATAAACCAGGAAAAAACAGCCATCATCGGACGTTTGACTCAGGGCATGGTTCACAATCTCAAAAGTCCGCTGCAAGTGATCCAGACTAGCGTCGATTTGATTGAAACAAAAGCCACACAAATTCAAGAAGACTCTCTGTTTAATTATACTAAGTATATTTTTCAAGCTGTCACAAAAATCAATCAGATCATGGATACTCTGATGATGAAAAGCCGAAACGAGCAAAAGCAAGATTTGCACCCGGTGAATATCAACGATTTAGTGCAGCGAGAAATTCAGCTATTGGAAGGCAACCTGTATTTTAAAAATAAGATTAGAAAAAAATACTTTTATGACGAAGAAATTGCCAGCATTCCCTTAATTTATTCCTATCTTTCTCAAGTATTTTATAATTTAATCAATAATGCAATGGATGCTATGTGGGAAAAGAAAAGCAGAGAAATAACTATCGTGACTCGGCAAGACGACTCGAACATATACATGGATATTGCAGATACGGGATGCGGCATATCATCTGAAGATTTGCCAAAACTTTTTGACCCTTTTTACACATCAAAGCCACCTAAAGGCGAGGAAAAAAGAGAAGGCGAACCGACAGGAACTGGCCTAGGACTTTATACTTGTATTGAACTTTTAAAACCTTTTAACGGTGAGATTGCTATTAGCAGCAATGTCGGTCAAGGCAGCGTGTTTACAGTTGTGCTGCCTAAACCGCAGAAAAATTGAGCGACTCAACTGAGTTAAATTGTGTCCGTTAGACAACCGTAATTAAGTTGGTAATTAGGTTTGTAGCAAGGAAGGCAAGTCTTGGTTCCTCGATCAAGAGAGGACTTGCATGGCTCAATACAAATAGGCGCTAATTGCGGGCCATTAACCGAACACAATCTCAGGCCGTATCTTGTAAATCAACGGTAATTCTCGTAGCTTAGTAGTAATACCATTATGGAAAAATAATGCAGCTTTAGGCAAGCTTTAAACGGCCATTTATAATCTAAAGTTTCAAAGGCTATCAGCAATGCAAATCCTGATTACTCCGCGCTCTTTTGACTTGCCTCTTGCTATTCCCCTGCCAAAGGTTGTAAATTAAAATAGAGTTAAGTTGCAATATGGGTAAGAAAATGATAGTTTTGGGCCACTAGGTTTGGGGCGAGGCGGAAAACTTGCAGCGAACAACTCAATTCTACAAATAAATCTGCGGGGTTTGCAAGCACACAGCGAACTCTAAAGCCTGCGGTTCAATTTCCCAAATCATGAGCTAGGTAGCTGCATCCGCTGCTGAGATTTTATAATTCCTAAAAAATAGCAAAAGGATAGCAGTAAAGAAAAATGCCACTGTACGCAAGAACCAAACTGCGATAGTCATCAGTCATTCCAAATCTCAATTCAAAAATATCAAATATAAAATGGTATGACATCTGTTTTTGAGTCAACTTTAACGCCTGGTTTGAAAATTCTTTTAGTAGAAGACTGTGCAGAAGATGCAGAACTCATTCAAGAACTGCTGTCTGAACCCCAACTAGGACAATCAATTGATCTGACCAATGTAGTTCGCCTCCGGGAAGCTATAGAAATTTTAAGCGACAAAATTTTTGATGTAATTTTATTAGATCTTTCACTTCCTGACAGCCTAAAATTTAATACTTTTTTCCGACTTCAAGATTGCGGTATAAATATTCCGATCGTCATTCTGACAGCGGCCGATGACGAAGAACTGGCTGTCGAGTTAATTGCCGCCGGCGCCCAAGATTATCTGGTGAAAAGACAGGTAGACAGCCGGCTGCTGGTGCGGACGCTCAGGTGCGCGATCGCCCGCCAGAAACGGCAAGCAGAATGGCAAAAAAGTCAAGAAAAATACCAGCAGGTTGTTGGCAATATCAAAGAAGTAGTTTTTGAAACAAATACTGCGGGCCATTGGACTTTTCTCAATCCAGCTTGGACGGAAATTACCGGATTTACCGTTGAGGAAAGCTTAGGAACTTCCTGTTTGAGTTACATTCATTCTGAGGATCAATACCAATATTTAAATTCGTTTAGAGGTCAGAAACCAAATCAAGAAACATCCTGTTGTTATCAAAGTCGATATATTACCAAAAATGGCGAAATTCGGTGGGTGGAAGTGCAAGAATTTTTTATGTTGGGCTGGAACGGCGAGGCGCAGGGGACGACAGGAACTATCAATGATATTACAGATAAAATTTTAGCACTTTCCGAACTCGAAGCTAGTAAAAAGTTTTTGAATTATACAATCGATGCAGTTGCAGACCCAATTTTTGTCAAGGATGAACAGCACCGGTGGATACTGTTAAATGATGCTTTTTGCAAGCTGATCGGGAAGCAGCGCGAGGAACTGCTGGGCAAATCGGATTATGACTTTTTCCCGAAACAAGAAGCTGAGATTTTTTGGCATACTGACCAACAAGTGTTTAGGACTGGGAAAGAAAACGAAACCGAGGAAATATTTACAGACAGCAGCGGTGCAAAGCACATTCTGTCTACTAAAAAAACAGTCTTTGAAAATACCGACGGCAGTAAAATTCTCGTCGGGATAATTCGAGATATCACTGAGGATAGGCGCAAACAATTAGCGCAGCAAGAAAGCGAAGCTAGACTTCGGCAACTTGCTGCCAATTTACCGGGAATAATTTATCAATTTAGTCTTTCAACAGACGGCAAAAAAAGTTTTACTTATATTTCTTCTGGTAGCCGCGATTTATATGAATTGGAACCAGAAACTATTCAGCAGAATCCCCAACTATTTTTTAGTTTTATTCATCCAGATGACCGTCAAAAATTTGAAGAATCTATTGCTTTTTCTGCGGCAAATATGCAGCCATGGCAGCAGGAATGGCGCGCGATTGTACCGTCGGGAAAACTTAAGTGGATGCAAGGGGTTTCGAGACCGGAACGAGTTGATCGTCCGACGGAAATAGGGCAGGAAGGGGATATAGTTTGGGAAGGCATGGTGCTGGATATTACTGATTTAAAACAGGCAGAAGCAGCTTTGCGGGAGAGCGAAGCCAGATTTCGATCGCTCGTTGAGAATATCCCCGGCGCTATCTGCCGCAGCTTGTACGATGCTGAGTGGACGATGGTATTTATTAGCGATGAAATTGAGGTAATTAGTGGGTATCCTGCTGGGGATTTTATTGGCAACAACGGCTTGAGTTTTGCGAGCATTGTCCACGAGGCAGACAAGGAAATGGTCGATCGACAAATCAGCGCAGCCGTAGAGTCGAAACAGCCGTACAATCTAGAATACCGGATTGTTCGCGCTGACGGGGCGGTGCGGTGGATGTCGGAAAGAGGTAGGCCAACTTACAATATAGAAGGGCTAGTTTTGTGGCTCGACAGAGCGATTTTTGACATTACCGATCGCAAACAAGCCGAACTGACTCTGTGCCTGGTAACTCAAGCTGTAGACAGCGCTAGTGATGCGATCGCGATCGCCGATTTGGACGGTTATTCCGTTTATCACAATCAAGCATTTATTCAGCGCTACGGCTATACAGTTGAGGAACTAAATAATGCCGGCGGCCCAGCAGTAATGTACCCCAAATCTCAAGATTTGAGCAAGTTATTTAGGGGGCTGCGGAAAGGTCTTTCCTGGGATAGTGAAATTGAAATCAAGAGTAAAAATGGCGATATTATAGAAACTTTCTTGCGAGCTAACTGCATTAAAGATAGCGCTAGTCAACCGATAGGAATGATAGCCATAATTGCCGATCTCACAGAAATAAAACGCACCGCATCGGCATTAAAACTCAGTCAAGAGCGATTGCAGTTGGCGGTTTCAGGCAGCTCTTTGGGGCTGTGGGATTGGAATATAGCTACTGGCGAAACTTATTTCGATTTTCATTGGAAATCAATGCTTGGCTACGCAGAAACCGAAATTGAAAACAACCTCAAAGGTTGGGAAAGTTTGCTGCATCCAGAAGACCGAGGGAAGGTAATGGAATGTTTAAATTCCTATTTGGAAGGTGAGACTGAGATTTATGAATTTGAATTTCGGATGCTCAACAAAGCGGGCAATTGGCAGTGGATTCTGGCAATGGGCAAGGTAGTCGAGTACGACGAATGGGGTGCGCCGTTGCGGATAACGGGCACTCACAAAGATATCAGTGCCCGCGTTGCAGCAGAAGCAGAAAAAACGCAGTTAATCGCATCTCTGCAACTACTTGCTGACCAGTTACAAGCAGCGCAAAAAATAGCCCGCATCGGCAATTGGGAATTCGATAGGGAGGCAGGAGTTATTACTTGGTCGGAAGAACTGTTTCGAGTTTATGGTCGAGAATTGAATCTGCCACCGACAATGGAAGAACTTTTAGAGCAAATTCATTCCGATGACAAAGAAAGGTTCGCAGAAGTTGTACAAAAAGCAGTGACTGAAGGAACAGCTTACGATATCGACCACCGCATCTATTTCCCATCAGGAGAAATTAGGCACGTTAACGCTAAAGGACAAGCTATTAAAAATGAGTTGGGTCAGGTGGTGCGGATGTTTGGCACGGCAATGGACATTACCCATCGCAAAAAAGCCGAAACTGCTTTGCAAGAAAGCGAACAGCGATTTCGAGCGGTATTTGAACAAGCGGCGATAGGCATTGTGAAAGTGTGGCCAGACGGTCACTTTTTGAATGCAAATCAAGGGTTTTGCAATATTGTCGGCTACTCAGAATTGGAGCTAAAATCGCGAAATGTTGGGGATATTTCTCACCCCGCAGATGTAGCAGCAGATGTCGAGTCGCGCGACAGACTGTTAGCTGGGGAAATTTTAAATTATTCCATTGAGAAACGCTTTATTCGCAAAGACGGTTCATTTGTTTGGACTAATATGACTGTATCTTTAGTGCAGGATGGGTTTGGGGAACCTAGCTATGTAATTGCTGTGATTGAAGATATTAGCTCTCGCAAACTTGCCGAGGCTATCTTGCGCCAGCAATTAAAGCGAGAACGGTTGGTGGTAGAGATGCTGGAACGCATTCGATCTTCTCTCAATTTAAAAGAAATCTTGACAAAAGCTGTTGCTGAAGTACGGCAATTTTTGCAAACAGACAGGACAATAATTTATCGCTTTAATCCCGATAGGAGCGGTTTTGTAACTGTCGAGTCGGTGGGCAAAAATTGGCAATCGATTCAGGGACTAACTATTAACGATCCCTGCTTTGAATACAGCTATGCTTCTGCTTACGAACACGGTCGCGCTGTACCTGTAGATGATATTTACAAAGCTGGTCTTTCCGAGTGCTACATTAATTTATTAAGTCAATTTCAGGTGCGAGCTAATTTGGTAGTGCCGATTTTGCAAGGCGAGAAGTTGTGGGGGCTATTGATTGCCCACGAGTGCGCGGGCCCCCGCCACTGGCTGGAAATTGAGGTTGAGTGTCTCAAACAAATTAGCGTGCAGTTGGCGATCGCGATCCAGCAATCAATGCTGTTTGAGCAAGCACAAAGTGAAATTGCCGATCGCAAACAAGCCGAGTCAGCTTTGCAGGAATCGGAAGCGCGAGAACGTTCAAAAGCGCTAGAGTTAGAAGCAGCTATTAACAAACTCCGAACGACTCAAGCTCAGCTCGTTCAAAATGAAAAAATGGTGAGTTTGGGTCAGTTAGTTGCTGGTGTTGCTCACGAAATTAATAACCCCGTTAGCTTTATTCACGGCAATCTCAGTCCGGCTCGCAATTACACTTTAGATTTGCTGGAATTGATTAAAGTTTACCAGCATTACTGTCCTCATCCTCCGGCCCAAGTCTTGGATAAAATTGATGAAATAGACTTGGATTATATTGTTGAGGATTTCCCGAAATTGTTTAACTCGATGCAAGTAGGAACCGAGCGAATTGTCGAGATTGTGAAATCGTTGCGTAATTTTTCCCGATTGGACGAGTCCGCAGGGAAGTCGGTTAACATTCACGAGGGAATTGATAGCACTTTGATGATTTTGCAAAATCGGTTAAAATCTCACAGCAGTCATGGAGAAATTCAGATAGTTAAAGACTACCAACTCTTGCCACAAATTGAATGTTTTCCTGGCGAGTTGAATCAGGTATTTATGAATATTTTGATTAATGCGATCGATGCTTTGGAAGAACGGGACAAACAGCGTTCGATCGAGGAGTGCGATCGACATCCCAGCACGATCGCTATTCGCAGTTATCAGGCTGGTGCAGGCTTCGTAGCGGTATCGATTGCGGACAACGGGGGGGGGATGCCGGAGTCAGTGCGATCGAGGCTGTTTGATCCCTTTTTCACGACTAAACCTGTCGGCAAGGGTACGGGTTTGGGATTGTCGATTTCTCACTCGATTATCGTCGATCGGCATGGCGGCCGATTGAGTTGTATTTCGACACCGGGAGAGGGAGCGGAGTTTTTGATTGAAATTCCAGTGCAGCCGAATTTAACTGGTAGGAATTCAAATTTGGGGCAATAAATTAGCAATTGGTAATTGGAAATTGGGAAGCGCAAATGGGTAATATCTCACATCTTGCACCATTCTCGCTTAACAGGCTTTTCGGCCTGTTCCACAAGAAAATTTACTCTTTGTGGAACAGGCCGAAAAGCCTGTTCCTAAACAAGTAATTGAGAATGGTGCAACATCTCAGTAATATCAAATACCGTAGAATCAGAATTATACCCTGAAAGCGAGCATTATTATTGCTCCGGCTCACTCGATCGCATCCCGCTCGCACTGCACTCGGAAAATTATTATTCCGATGCAAAGGTCAACAATATGAGTTATGAGTTGTGAGTGGTGAGTTAAAAATAAAACACGATTTTACTAATTACTAATTGCCTTCAACGTTTACATAAAAATCTGGGAAGATTCCGAGTTATTGCTAGCGTGACAAATGCGATTTTTGCCTTCGGTTTTGGCTTGAAAAAGGGCGCTGTCAGCGCTGCGAATTAGGGTGTTGGGAGATTCCTGGGCAGAAGGAATCGCTGTTGCAATGCCGCAACTGAGGGTAACGTAGGGGCCGATCGACGATCGCGCGTGGGGCAGTTTCAAGCTGGCGATGCCGTCGCAAATTTTCCGGGCGACAGCGTTTGCCCCTTGGGCGCTGGTGTTGGGCAGCACTAGGCCAAATTCTTCGCCACCGTAGCGGGCAGTCAAATCCCCAGGCCGGTTGGTGGCGCTGGCGATCGCCCCGGCAATTTGGCGCAAACAATCGTCCCCGCCCAGGTGCCCATAAAACTCGTTGTAAAGTTTAAAAAAGTCGATGTCCAACATAATTAAAGAAAGCGGTAGCTCCTCTCTGGCCAATCTGCGCCACTCTAAGTTCAAAACGCGATCGAACTGGCGGCGATTGGCAATGCCAGTCAGTCCGTCAGTAGTTGCCAGTTGCTGCAATTTTTGATTGGCTATTGCTAGCTTGCGGTAAAGTTGAGATTGTTCGATCGCGATCGCTACTTGATTTGCCAACTGCTGTAAAAAATCTATTTCCCACTGTTGCCATTCCCTGACACCACTGCAATTGTATGCTGTCAGCATTCCCCACAAACTATTGCCATTTTCTGGGATCGAATCCGGCAACTTCTTACCCTGCGCCTGCGGGTTGCCACTCGCCTGCGGCCAGATATAATTTTCCACTGCATCTTGATTTTTCTCGACTTCCCAAACAGTGGTTTCTTGTGTTTCTTTTGCCGTTTCCCAGTCGCCTGATTGCCAAATTGGCACGCTGATAACTGCTGCAATTTCACAATCTGCCAGCAATTCTTTGCAACTGCCAGCCAAGGGGGCAGTGCTGACATCTGCGATTGCTTGTACCGACTGGGATTCGACTAAAACAAAGCATGACACCGCCAAAGCAGCACTAATATTTTGGTTTTCAATATAACCTTCTGGCAAACCGTCACCTGCGACGATCGCACCTTTTTGCTCTTCCCCGTCCAATTGAGACACCCAATCCTGACAGCGATAAATTAAAACGCGGTCTGTTTGGAGAAATTGGCGCACTTCTGCAACGGTACTTTGGAGAATGCTTGCCGGATCTATTGACGATCGAATATGTTCGATCATTTTGCCCAACAGCCGCTGTCGCAGAGCCTGCTGCCGCAATTGTTCTTCGATTTGCTGGCGTTCGATGGCGTAATGGATTGCCCGCACCAGCAGAGTTCTGTGAAATCTTCCCTTTACCAAACAATCTTGAGCGCCCCAGCGCAATACCGACCGGGCCATATTTTCATCCTTGATATCTGTCAGCACCACAATTGGCAATGTGGGCCATCGCCCTTTCAAAACTGCGAGATCCTCGCTTCCCCTCAAGCTGTCTGACACTGACAAATCTAATAGTACGGCGTCAAACTTGTCTACTTCCAGACGCCCAACTCCTATCTCCAGAGACTTAACAGTTTGGAGAAGAAATAGAGACTCGCTGAATGACCCTAGAAGGTCTTCGATCATTGTGGGATCTCCGAGGTCATCCTCAACCAACAAAATTTTCAGACATTGGTGACGTGTTAACACAACTCTAGCGTTCGGAGCGGGTCGAAGGCAACTTTTTTGTTTTGAGAGCGATACTTGCGATCGGCAAATATTTCGGCTTATCAAATTCACTATACACTCAAACTATGGATTTAGCTTTCCATTAAAGTTTACATATCCGGCGGGAGTGAAACGATTTCAAACCAATACTCACATAAAGTCTTCATTACTTCAAGCAAGCCTTCAAAAGTTACTGGTTTGGATATAAAAGAATTGGCTCCCAAGCGGTAGCAAAGCAAAATATCTCCTCTGCGGTGGGAAGTTGTGAGCATTACAACCGGAATTTGTTGCAAATGGGGGTCAGATCTGATCAAACTTAGTGTTTCTCGCCCGTCCAGCCTCGGCATATTCAGATCCAAAAGGATCAAGTCTGGCTGATGCCAATTGCTGCTACCAAGATATTGACCGCGACGGTATAAGTAGTCTAGGACTTGTTCTCCATTTTCCACAAATTCGCTCGTAATTGCTAATCGAACTTCTCCCAGTGCTTCCTTCACCAAAAAGCGCGTGTCCTCGTCATCGTTTGCTATTAAAAGAGTAAATTTTTTCTTTTGATAATTCACGGCTTTGCCTCACTACGAACGTCTTTTGTGAGGTCGCTGAACTTTAAGCAGTGTCTGAGTACCTGCACAGCATCTCTTGCCATCATCCGGTAAATCTGGCTGAGGACACTGAAATTGTGTTGCAGCAATTTACCGTTTTTCTGCATTTGCAAAGGTTTGCGAATCATGCTTGTTTCACTTGGCAGTCTGTCCGAGAACCTACAAACTGCAAACACATCACAAATCTTGATCCGGGAACTACTAGGGAAACTATTGCATCCCAAAGCAAGATGCTCTGGATACAGTTGAAAAAAATTAACAAGTCTTGCGCGCACCGCTGATTTATAAGTTGTATAAGGATCGAGCTAATAGATTTATATTGATAGATTTATAGCTCGATGTCATCAGTGAATATGCTACACTTTATAAGCATTTTTGTAAAGAACAGATAAAGATATTTAAAGCTAAAGTAAAGGACTGGTGACAATCAAGCAATTTGGTGACAAGCCCCCGGATTCATCCGTGGAGCGAGAAAAAAGCTCCGAATCCTCTTCACTTGCCCCCGGATTTATCAGTGGAGTCGCTTTCTTCAATTCTAAAATCTAAAATCTAAAACCTAAAATATAAAATCTACAATCTACAATCTACAATCTAAAACCTAAAATCTGCAATCTAAAACCTAAAATCTAAAATCTAAAATCGATTGACTTCAGTTTGGTATAGGAAGAGAAAAATAAAAAGTCGAGCCTCGATTGGGTTCGGATTCTACCCAAAGGCGGCCGCCATGCCGATCGACAATTCTTTGACAAATCGCTAAACCGATACCAGTTCCCGAATACTGTTTTTGGGTGTGCAAACGCTGAAAAATCTGAAAAATTCGCGGATGGTACTGTGAAGCAATCCCAATACCATTATCCTGCACTGAAAACACCCAGCTATCCCCCTGGCGCAAAGCGTCCACCTGCACCACCGGCGCTTCACTGCTGCGGTACTTAATAGCGTTACCCATTAAATTTTGAAACAGTTGCAACAGTTGAAAACAGTCACCTTTTACCCTTGGCAAATTCCCCCTAGTAACTGAAGCTTGATTCTCGCGGATGGCCAAATGCAAATTAGCACAAGCATCCTCAAAAACCCGATTGCAATCTATCATCTCAAAAGGTTTCTGACTGCTCCCGACCCGCGAATACTCCAGCAAGTCATCAATCAGCGCCTGCATCCGATCGCAAGAATGAACAATATTGCGGATAAATTTATTCCCTTGGGCATTAAGTTGGTTGGGAAAGCGCTTTTCTAATAGTTGAGCATAGCCAGCAATCGTGCTCAAAGGCGCTTGCAAATCGTGAGAAGCCACGTAAGCAAACTGTTCTAGTTCGGCATTAGAACGAGTTAATTCTTGAGCGTAGCGGGTTTGAGTGTCTAAACTCTCTTGCAGCAATTCTTGTACCAGCTTGCGTTCGGAAATATCCTCGATCGCACAAATCAAATACTGCAGTGTCCCCTTGACATCGCGCATTGCCGAAACAGTAACATTTGCCCAGCGCACTGCGTCATCTTTGCATACCAAACGCTTTTCCACAGAAAAAGTTTGAATCTTTCCGGATAACAGCGAGCGCAGGTATTCTCTGTCCGCTTCTCTGTCATCCGGGTGAGTAATTGCCTGCCAACTTTGCTGTAACAATTCCGATTCTGCATAGCGGACAATTTGACAAAAGCCGGGATTTACCCGCATAAATTTACCGCAAAGCGCGGTTTTAGCTATGCCGACCGCAGCTTGCTCGAATATGGCGCGGAAGCGTTCTTCGCTGTCTCGCAGGGCAATTTCTGCTCGTTTGCGCTCGGTAATATTACGAAATGTTACTGCCAGACCATCGTTTAATTTGACCGCCACAATGTGCAGCCAAACAATTGTATCTCGCTCCTGTTCGTAATAAAATTCTTGGTCTACAGTTTCTCCTGTTTCTACTACAGAAACATACAAATCAAATAACCCCTTATTGCTAACTTGGGAAACTTGGGCTAACAAATTTTTGCCAACTATCTCATTTAATAGCAGACCATAAAATTTTTCGGCTGCAGGGTTGATCAACAGCCACTGGAAATCTACAATATTTCCCTCACTGTTGCGGACGGCAGAATAAGCCACCACACAGTCTAAGGAACTATTTAATATGCTAGCAAGCAGCGACTGCGACTGTTGCAGTTGATAATTTTGCTCTTTTAATTGCTGTTGCAGCTTTTGCAAGCGGACTTGCTTGTCGATGCGCGCTAAAACTTCTTCTACTTGAAATGGTTTAGTAATATAGTCAGCGCCTCCTACTCGAAAAGCTTGTAATTTATCGTTCATTTCATCTAATACGCTTAAAAAAATTACCGGAATTTGTTCAGTTTCTGGTGTTGATTTCAGTCTCCGACAAACTTCATAACCGCTCATTTCCGGCATTCTAATGTCGAGCAAAATTAAATCCGGGCAATGGGCGATCGCAACATTCAACGCCAGTTGACCGCTAATAGCTCGGTAAACTTGATAGCCGTGGGATGTTAGCAGTTTGGATAAGAACCGCAGATTGCTTGGTTGGTCATCAACCACCAATACTTTAATTTCGCTATTATCCATTTATTTTAAACTCGATTGAGTTAAATCCATTATCTTGTCGAGTCGGTAATCGGCAAGCAAATCTTTTAAAGCCTCAGCTAAAGTTGGATGACTTTCCCAGATGCGATCGACAAGTTGAATCGCCAGCTCTTCATTAACATCATTAGCTGCGTCATGGAGTTCCTTCACCCAGCTTTGAGGCATTTGAGCCAGCAGCCCTCCGAAAAATGAATCGGGTTTTTCGTTCACACAATAACGCCGTAAAGCCCCCACTGGGAGCCGGGGCAACTCTTGATAAAGATAGCGCACTCCCAAGTAGCAAGCCATCTTATCAAAGAGAGTTTGTTCTAGAAAAGGTTTCCGCACAAAATCGTCGCAACCTGCGGCGATAATTTCGCCCTTTCTTTCCTCAAAAGTGCTAGCAGTCAGAGCAATAATTACAGTTCGCCACTGAGTTTGTTTCTCTTTCGCTCTAATTTGTCGGACAGCTTCAAAACCGTCCATTACTGGCATTCGCGTATCCAGCCAAATTAAATGAGGCTGCCAACTTTCCCAGAGTTCAACCGCTTGGTAGCCATTTTCCGCTTCTCGGACTTCAAAACCAATTGGTTGCAACATTTTAACCAGCAGCAGCCGATTTTCTGGATTGTCGTCAACTGCTAAAATCCGATAAATGGGTTGATCTGCTTCTAGTCCTATCACCCGCTGCAATGTCGCCACTGTTATTTCAGACGAAATAGCGCCAAATACTCGGATATTAAATTTAAAACTGGTTCCCTCACCTAAAACACTTTTTACCCAAATATCTCCGCCCATTATTTGCACGTATTTTTTAGTAATTGTCAAACCCAATCCCGTACCATCACCAGCTTTTCTCCCCGCTTGTGTTTGCACGAAAGCGTCAAATAAAGTATCAATTTCTGCTGTTGCTATGCCAATTCCCGTGTCTTCAACTTCAAACAAAATTAACAATGGTTCGACCGAGGTTGAGTTAGGATCACTTTCCGATTCTGCCGGCTGCTGCGGCTGGTTGCTTTCCACGCTCACGCGCAGCCAAATACGGCCCCCGTCGTGAGTAAATTTCATGGCATTTCCCAGCAGGTTAATTAAGCAGACGCGCAGCTTTTTTTCGTCAGTTTTTATATATGGGGGAACATTAGCCTCGATGGAAAATCTCAGTTGGATTTTTTTTGTTTCAGCTTTGATTTGAAACATTTCTTCGAGAGTGTCGAGGAGTTGATAGAGGTCAAAGCTGCGTTGATCTAAGCCAATTATCCCTGCTTCTATTTTCGACAAGTCTAAAACATCGTTAATTAGTTCCAGCAAATGTTGACCGCTGCGGTTAATAATTCGGAGATTTTCGAGATTTTCGTGGCTGAGCAAAGAGTCGCGGCTCATGACTTGGGTAAAACCAAGGATGGCGTTCAGGGGAGTCCGCAATTCGTGGCTCATGTTGGCAACGAATTGACTTTTTGCGAGCGATGCAGCGGCCGCTGCTTCTTCGGCTTTTTTGCGTTCTATTATTTCTTCTTGCAGTTCTTTATTGCGATCGAGCAATTGTTTTTTCAGCCTCTGGATAGTCAGTTGGTGTTCGATTCGCGCTAAAACTTCTGCTACATGAAACGGTTTTGTGACATAATCTACCCCTCCCACTTGAAAGGCGGTTAGTTTGTCCAATACTTCATCTAAAGCGCTGATAAAAATAACTGGAATTTCGGATGTCTTCGGATCTTCCTTGAGCTGGGTGCAGACTTCGTAGCCGTCCATTTCCGGCATTTTGATGTCGAGCAAAATCAAATCGGGACAACCAGAGCGCGCGGCCCTGATTGCCATTTTGCCGTTAATTACGCCGCGGACTTTGTAGCCCCGATCGCACAGCGTTGCTGATAAAACTTGCAAATTTTCTGGAGTATCGTCAACAATTAATATGTTGCCTTTATTTTCTTCTATTTGATTGTTGGTCATCGCTGGCTATTTTTTGTTAATTTAAGAATTGTTGAAATTAGGAAAACTTGTTAAATAGTCACTATAGCACTCCCTCTTCAATCAACTGCTTTGATATTTACATAACTTATCGTAGTTGAGATTTGAGATTTGAGTGAGATTAAAGAATTGGGAATGACTGATGATTAGCAGGGTGTGGAGCTTGGCGACAAGTAAATTAGTCTATCGCCCGCAGGCGAGTTTACAAATAGGCGATCGACCTACATCATCCATAATCCTGAACCTGCCCCTATCCCTTCTTCTTTCATCCTTCAACAATTTCTAAACTCCTCAATCAAATCGATAATCCGATCGCACCGGAAGTTATTGGCCAAATCGGCGATCGCGCTGCGGAAACTAGCATTAATAGGAGGAATCGACAACAACAGCCGAAAAATTTCCTCGTTATCAACCGCATCCGCCGCAGAATACAATTCATCAACCCATTCAGCAGGCATAGCTTCCAAAAATGAAGTATGGAGCGTAAAAGCCAAATCAGCCGTTTCAGTTACCGTGGAAACCTCGGCGGACACCGCAGCATCAGAACTTAGCGAAGCTTCTCGATCGTAAACATAGCGGACTCCCAGATACTTAGCCATCTTTTCCAGAATCACTTGCTCCCGAAAAGGCTTCGCTACAAAATCATCGCAACCAGCAGACAAAATCAGCGATCGCTCCTCATCAAAAGCACTTGCAGTCAGAGCAATAATCACCGTTGCTTGACCTTTCAAATGCGCTTTAATCTGTTTAGTAGCTTCGTAACCGTCCATCACCGGCATCCGCATATCCATCCAAATCAAATGAGGTTCCCAACTCGACCACATTTCCACAGCTTGAACGCCATTTTCCGCTTCCTCCACCGCAAAGCCGAGCGATGTCAGCATTCTGACCAACAGCAAGCGGCTTTCCAGGCGATCGTCAACAGCTAAAATCCGGTATTCTGGCTGTCCGGGTTCGATCCCCACAACTCGGCGAGCTGTTTGAGCCACCTGAATTTCCACTGCATTAGGGAGCGAAACTTTAACATCAAATTTAAAAATGCTGCCGCGGCCGAGGGTGCTTGTTACCGTCATCTTCCCTCCCATTAACTGAACGAACTGCTTGCTGATTGGCAAGCCTAAACCGGTTCCTTCTTGAGCTTTTTTACCGCTTTCTGTTTGCGCGAAAGGTTTAAACAAATTATCCATTTCTTCCGCAGAAATTCCTGAACCCGTGTCTTCCACTTCAAATAGCAAATAGCAATTCTCACTTGGCGAAATCTCTGGGTGATTTTTATTTTTTATCAGCTCATGTTTGACTCTCAAATTAACACCCCCTTCCGCAGTAAATTTAATAGCATTGCCTACGACATTTATCAATACTTGTCGCAACTTGCTTTCGTCAGTTTCTATATATTGAGGTAGATCGGGGGGGCAATCAAAAATTAACTGCAACCCTTTTTTTTCGGCTGGCAGTTTCAGCATATTTTCAGTATTTTTTAGCATTTTGTGCAAGTCGAAGGTGCTGTTATTAAGTGTCACCAGCCCGACTTCAATTTTTGACATTTGCAGAATATTGTTGATCAGAACGAGCAAATGTTCCCCGCTCTGGGTAATAATTCCTAAGTATTGCTGTTGGTCGGCACCGAGGTCTGGGTCGCGGGCTAGCAGTTGGCTGAAACCGAGAATTGCGTTGAGGGGAGTTCGCAATTCGTGGCTCATATTCGAGAGAAATTCGCTTTTTGCCCTGTTCGCTCTGTCGGCTTCTTCTTTGGCTTTTTGCAGGACTATTTCAGCTTGTTTGCGTTCGGTAATATCGCTAGCAGTGCCTGTTGTGCCGATGATATTTCCTTCAGCGTCCATGCGCGCGATCGCCTTGGTATTTACATCAATCTTTCGGCCGTCTTTTCCTAATACTATATTTTCGTACTGAAACACAGTTTTTCCCGTCAGCAAGCGCTGCTGAAGTTCCCATTTCCAGTCTATTTCTCCTGGTGCCAAGAAATCGCTAAAAGAACAGCCGAGCATTTCTTCAGGCTCGTAACCGTATATTTTTTTAACTGCTTGGTTCACAAAAGTAATGTGCCCTTGAGCATTGCAAGACCAGATAATATCTTGGGAAGTTTCAACTAAATGACGGTATTTTTCTTCGCTCTCTGCAAGGGCTATTTCTGCCAGCTTGCGTGGGGTAATGTCCATCAAAGTTGTGAAGATTTTTGTCACTTGCCCTTGTTGATTGACAACTACTTCTCCTCTGGCTTCGATGTAGCGGATGAAGCCGGCTTCACTTATTTGTGACGGGGAATTATCCGCAGCAATTTTCGGTTCCGGGCGCAAAATTCGATATTCCAAAGTGTAAGATTGCCCGCTAGCAATAGCAGTGTCGATCGTTGTTTGCCACTTTTGTCGATCGTCGGGATGCACGTATTGCGAAAACTCAGTCAGTGTGGGCGCAGGCTGGGTTGGATCGATCCCAAAAATCCGAGATAACTCTTCCGACCAAGTAGTTGTGTTGGCCGAGAAATCGCATTCCCAATTACCGACACGGGCGATTCTTTGCGCTGCTGCTAAAGAAGCCGCTACAGCTCGGAGTTTTTCTTCGGCCAATTTGCGATCGCTAATATCTTGAATCACAGAAATCACGCAGGTTTCGCCATGAATGTCAATGATTTCTGCTGACAGCAGCCCGGTTCGGATTTTCCCTGTTTTAGTGCGAAAATCAAATTCGTAGTTGAGAATAATTTGTTTTTCATCTAACATTTTAAACAACTCGGTGCGGGCTTGTATATTTTCCCAAAGATTCAAATCAAGCGCCGTGCGATCGAGGATTTCTACGGCTGAATAACCGATAGTCTGGCAAAAAGCCTCATTAATTTCTAAATAACGACCGTCATTAAGTCTGGTAATAGCAATCGGGTTGGGAGAAGAACGAAAAGCTTTAGCAAACTTTTCCTCAGACAAGCGCAGTTGTGCAGTCCGCTCCTCGACTAAAGTTTCCAATTCTTGATTCAGCTTTTGGAGTTGAGCATTTTGTTCCGCTAATTGCTTCTCCCTAAAATAACTGTTGATCGCTTCTTTTACCGTCAACTTCAAATCTTCGGACTGCCAAGGCTTCGATATGTAGCGGTACAATTTAGCATATTTAATAGTATTCGCCACTGCTTCTAGGTCTGCTTGCCCGGTCAGCATAATTTTGATAGTTTTTGGCGAAATTATGTGAATCTGCTTCAGCAATTCGTCACCTTTGATATTCGGCATCAGATAGTCGGAAATTACTGCAACGATTTCGCAGCCCTCTGCCAGCAATTCCTCGATTAACTCTAAAGCATCTTCGCCGCCTTCAGCCGTTTCTAATAAGTGTTCTTCCCCCAGGGTTTTTTTTAACTCAATTTTCAAACTTTCAAGAATTATCGGTTCGTCATCCACACAAATAATCACAGGTTTATTGTTCATATTTTTCTCAAACCAGATTTTATAGTTTCTACTAATTCTTTGCGCTCCCACGGCTTGTACAAACAACGGTGCAAGTTTGCTTGCTCTTTCACCCGTGCTATTGCTACTTCGTCTGCTTGCCCGGTCAGCATGACTTTCACAATCTTAGGATATTTTTGGTGAACCATAATCAAAAATTCATCTCCTTTAATCCCTGGCATTAACCAGTCAGATACTATGACCAAAATATCACTTTCATCTTCTTTTTGAATTTCCTCCATAATTTCCAGAGCTTCATCTGCATTTTCTGCTACTTCATAGAGGTAAGCATCCCCAAATTCTTTTTTAAGTTGAATTTTTAAACTATTTAAGACCACAACTTCATCGTCAACGCACAAAATTACTGGTTTCGGCATAAAACTTTACTTCTATTAAATTTTAAGACTGGGTGCATTTACCTATTTCTTTAAGTGCTATCAAGGGATTCCGACAGGCAAGGATATAGTAAATTTTGTTTGACCAGGCACGCTTTCTACTTGCAGTTCACCTTGGTGTTTTTCGAGAATTTTTTGAACTATATCTAATCCCAAACCACTGCCTTCCCCTGGAGGTTTAGTTGTGAAAAACGGCTCAAAAATTCTCGGCATAATCTCTGGAGGAATGCCGGGCCCACTGTCGGCAATACTCACTGATATTGCGTTTGCTTGGTGTTTTACATCAATTTTTAACACGCCTTTGTTGCCCATCGCTTGTAAAGCATTGTGAACCAAATTTGTCCAAACTTGATTGAGTTCATCAGGATAGCATAGCACAGAGGGCAAATTAGTACCATAGTTTCTGACTATTTCCACACCGTGTTTGATTTGGTAGTGGTAAAGCGTTAAAACAGTATCAATACCGTCGGTAATATTAGCCAGCGTCTTGGAGCCAGACTGGTCGTAGCGAGAGTAGCTTTTCAAAGCAAAAACGATTTTGGCTGCCCTATCTGTGGCCGTAGCAATATTTTTAGTGCTTTTTTGTACCGTAGCAAATTGGTAGGCTGTTTGTACAATATTTTGACTTTTGCTGTCTTTCAACAAAGGTAAAAAAGGTTCTACATTATTGCCGATGCCGATATCTAATAAAGTACAGGCAAGACTGGCGGCGTCGTCAATCTTTTCGGATTCTAGTTGCCCCTGCAAAACTTTTTTTAACTGACGTTTTTCTTTACTAGATAATGTATCTGTTTCTTGGCTGGACTTGTGTAGCAAAGCAAAGAAATCCTGTCGCCGTTCCGGGGATAGTTGTTGGAAAAATATCGGCAACTGCTGCAATTGTTCCGTCCAGAAGTCGGCGATGTTCTGCACAGAAGAGCGAATCGCCCCTAAAGGAGAATTGATTTCATGAGCAACTCCGGCAATTAACTGTCCGAGGGCTGCCATTTTTTCTGATTGAATAAGTTCTTTTTGAGTCCGCTTCAGTTCTTCTAAGGTATGAGATAACTCTGCATTTTTTTGGCACAGCGCTGACTCGGCTATTTTGCGGTCGTTGATGTTGCGGGCTACCCAAATAACTGCATCTTTTGAGAACAGAGAAATGCAGGCAGAAAACCAAATTTCGCGACCACAAACTGTTAAGCTGTAGTCAAAATTGAGAGTTTGTTGGGTTTCTAACACTTGCTCAACTAACACCCACCAATCATCCGGGTGGTCGTCGTCAAAAAAATGTTCGATGGTCAAGCTGACTATATCACAATCAGGCTCAGAAACCGCTGCCACATTTGTTGGAAGAATTTCTATGTTCCGCTGACTGTCTAGCACGAGAACTATGTCGGTCATCGCTTCAAAAACGGCGCGGACTTTCCTTTCAGAAAAGTGCAATTTTTCTTCGAGCAATTCTCTATCGCTAATTTGTTGCTGCAATTCTTCGTTACTAGCTGCTAGTTGAACCGTGCGGTCTAGAACTCGCTGTTCGAGTTCGGTGTTGAGGCGGCGAACTTCAGCTTCAGCGGTGGTGCGGTCTTGTATTTCCTTTTTTAACTGACTGTTGGCATTAATTAATTCTAAAGTTCGCTGTTTGATTTGTTCTTCCAAATTATCATTTAAAATTCGCAATTTTTCCTCGACTTCTGTCCTCCGCAACGCTTCTATTTGCAATTCTTCGTTCATTTTGTTCAACTCCTGAATTTTGTCGGCAACTGTTTCCTGCAAAAGCTCGACATTGGCGTGCATTTCTACCGGATCTAAGGCCTCTAGCAAGCTAATTTCAGTCACAATTCCAGCTAAATATCCTTCCTCGTCCACCACCACCAAGCGTCGGATATGGTGCTGCTGCATTAACTGGTGAGCCTGCCACAAGGTGGCTTTTACCTGCAACGGTATCAGCGGAAAACTCATCGCGGCGGTGACGGGAGTACGTGCGAAATCTAGTCCAGAAGCTTGGAATTTAACAATGTCGCGTTCTGTAATTATGCCCACAGGTTTCTGATTTTTGTTGTCGCTGTCAGTGCAAATGACTATGCAGCTTTTCCGCTGGGTTCTCATCTGTTTTGCGACTTCTAAAACGGCGGCGCTGCTTGAGGTAACTATTAATTGTGTAGTCATAATTTCTTCGGCGCGCCACATTTTCAGCAAGTCTGCCGGCTTGAGGATTTGACGGATGCTTTCGCAGGTGATAGCGCCTAGCAAGTTGCCACCTTCGTCTAGAAGGGGTAAGTGACGGATTCTTTTTGATCGCAATATGCTCAATACCTTGAAGATACTCCCCGCTTTATCGAGGTTCAGGGCGATCGGGTTTTCAGTCATCACCTCAGAAATTGCCACCCCTGCTAGCGGTATTTCGCTAGCAGTTATTTTCACAACATCGCGTTCTGTAAAAATTCCGAGCAATTGCTGCTCAAACGCGATTAAAATGCAACTGGCACTCGCCTGAGTCATGGCAGCAATTGCGACTTTCAAGGGTGTGTCTGGAGGCAACACCGGCAGTTTGGGGTCGATCGCCTGTTCTAGCAAGCTTTGGGTATCAGACACTGTTGTTGACATGGGCAAATCAAGGGGGATAGATGCAGGCGGAACCGGCACTTCATACCATTTTAGATTTCCGATTTTACAGTCGCGGTACGCTCACCGCAATCCAGCTTTGACATCGGTCTAGAGTTGTATTTTTAGTCGCGCCTTGGTATGATTTTTAGTGCGATCGCGCTAAACGGCGATCGGCATTGACACAATACACGTCCTTTGACCGATAACTGATGTTACTTCTATTTTACCCGAATGTTTTTCCACACTTTTTTTAACAATCTCCCGTCCCAACCCCCTACCTTCGTCGGGGGGTTTTGTGGTAAAGAACGGATCAAATATTCGTGGCTAAATTCCCGGGTAATTCAGTTGCCAGTGACGAGCAGGCTCTGATTTTCGGCTCTCACCTCTACTTTTAAAACTCGGCCATTCTCTATCGCTTGTAAACCATTGTGCATCATATTTATGAAAATTTATTTTACTTCGTCTGGAGCAGACCACAATTTAGGCAGTGGAGCGTGATAATTTATGACAAATTATACTCTGTGTTTTTGTTCTTTTAATCAAAACTTAATAGAGTTTTAATGGCTCAGTAATATTGGCAATTATTTGTTTTACCTACAGTTTTTACCTACATTTAGAGCGAGAATAATTATTTAAATTAAAAATTACTTTTGTGGCTCTCTCTAGCAAATTATTTTCTTGGGAATAGGTGAATAAATCGCAGAGACTATCTGCCTGAATCAGCCCTTTAATCACCCTTTGATGAAATATTTGATTGCCGTGCAAGTTTAGGGATTCCTTCTGTTGAGCAAGCTGGTTGCTAGATTCATAAATTTATCGTTTTATTTCTGTAAGTTCTTGCCCTACAAAATAGGAATATGGCGATTTTTGCCACAATAACCGACAACTTCAAACTCAGCTTTTTTGAGAGTAATTTAATAGCTTTATCGGAACATTGGCAGGGTTTCCCTTACATGAAACTTGCTGTGAGCGATACAAGCTGCTACTAAATATAATATCCTGCCTCAGAGGCTGTGGGTATTGAACATCGATAACTGTAGCTATGTGTTGCAGTAACTAGCAGCCCAGAAAATCAGGGTGCCCGCAATTGTAAATAATAACCCTGCCTTTGCGCGCAAGCATTCAAGGCAGGGTTATTATTGAGTATTCCGAATTCTCAAGGGTGAAGCGAGGACGCTGCTGCCGACTTCGGCTGCCCAGCAGTACACTACTCGCCTAATCGAGTTATTTTAGCGCTGCGTTGGGCCAACATCAGCAGTACATAAATAGTCATTACATAGCCGGCGGCCAGAATGGGAATAATTAGAGGAATATCGCGATAAATCATAATTAGAACCAAAAGTCAAGGACGAGGAGGAGCAGGACAAGTTCAAGACCTACTACATTAAGTCAGCACGCAAGACCATGCCTTGGTTCTGAAGGCTGTTTTTCCATATCAAGCCTGCGGGAACATTTAGGCGTTCCCGGTCATCAATAATGATTTACTGCTTTACAGATGCTTAAACAGCCTAAAACCATCCACTTTAGCTGCTTTGAGCTACCGTGCACATAAGATGCGCTACTCTTAACTTCTGAAAACTTTTAGCCGCGAGGAACTAAAAATCTGTCCCAGAAATTTTGGCTGCGATCGACTAACAAGGCTGGCTCTACGAAACTTTTACAGGCACCTAAAAGCTACCTGCCAGTCTGGCTGTACTTAATGTATAGAATTGTTTAAATCCTTAATACCCATAATAACACAGGGTTTCTGAGATTTAGAGATTTTTTGGCAGTGTCCTTAACAATTCGATACAATAGGGGCAACCCCTCTGACAGCCGGCGACTCGCCTCTGGCAGGCGGGTGACTCCCATCGGGTGGCAGATGACAAATAACTGCCGATCGCCTAGATTTTTCTTTTCTATTGCAGAGAAGTACCTTAAAATAAAGATATGATATGTAAAATTTTGTTACTTTACGGCTTGAGTCGGCGTATCCATGATCTCTAGCACTCTCCTATTTTCCTCGGTTGAAGAAGACCTGCGACTGTTGACAGAAAACTTAAAACAGTTAGTGGGTGCCCGTCATCCCATCTTGTACGCGGCTGCAGAATACTTATTCGGCACAAAGGGAAAACGAGTGAGACCCGCAATCGTTCTGTTGATGGCCAAGGCGACTATGCCCGATCGGGAAATCACGGAAAAACACCGCCGCCTCGCTGAAATCACGGAAATGATCCACACAGCTAGTCTCGTACACGACGACGTGGTGGACGAGTCGGATCTGCGGCGGGGAGTGCCGACGGTTCACAGTCGGTTTAACAACCGAGTCGCAGTATTGGCGGGAGATTTTCTGTTTGCTCAATCTTCCTGGCATTTGGCAAATCTCGACAACCTGCCAGTAGTCAAACTGCTTTCAGAAGTGATTATGGATTTAGCTGAGGGGGAAATTCAACAGGGACTAAATGGATTTGACACCAGCTTGTCGATCGAAGCGTACCTGGAAAAAAGTTATTACAAAACAGCGTCTTTAATTGCCAACAGTTCCAAAGCAGCGGGCTGTTTGAGCGAGGTTTCAGCGGAAATAGCAGACGATTTGTACAACTACGGTCGGAACATTGGTTTGGCATTCCAAATAGTAGATGATATATTAGATTTCACCGCTTCAACGGAAACTTTGGGGAAACCTGCAGGCTCGGATCTCAGAAGCGGTAATCTGACAGCACCAGCACTATTTGCCCTAGAAGAAAAACCTTACTTGGAAGTTCTCATAGAACGCGAATTTGCCCAAGAAGGAGATCTAGAGCAGGCCCTGGCACTGGTAGAAGATTCTAGAGGCATAGATCGATCGCGAGAACTAGCCACAAATCACGCACAGAAAGCCGTCGAATACTTAGCGGCGCTGCCCCATTCAGAGTCCCGTCAAGCTTTGATTGATTTGGCTGAATACGTTTTGAGTAGACTTTATTAGAGGTTAAAAAGTTACACTTTATTGGTAATGGGGAATTGGTAATGGGGAATTCCCCATGCCTAATGCCCTGTTACCAATTAATAGAAAATTGAATTGTTTAGGCAATATCCGGCGGTGGAGCCGATCGGTACTGTTGCAAGTAAACGTTAATTAAACTCTGTACTTGCTCGCGAGGAATTTCCGTCCCGACTTCCTGATTTCCGGGACTTTCAAAAAAAACAATGCTGTCAAGACCTTCCAGAGCTATCATCTGAAATAAAATGTGAGTGACAGGCAAAAGCACCGGTCTGAGGCGATCGCCCCCAGCAGCCGCAGCCTGGGACGCATCTTTAATACTTGTCCAAGCATAAATCACCCTCTTCTCCCGTCCCGGTTGCTTGAGATTGCTCAAAAGCACGATCGCCCAACTTTGGTCTACCGCTTGCAGGATCGAGTATTCGAGGTGCTGTAGCTGTTGGGAAATTAACACCAGGGCCGGGGCGATCGCCTTTAAGATTTGTGGCGTCGAACCGTCGGGCGGAGCTTTTTCGATCAATGCTTGAATCTGTTGGTCTAAATCCATCAGTCAGTTCTTTGATATCTAAAATTAAAAATTTCAGCTTAGCAGGTCCGCATCCAAGTATATATTACCCAGCACTGCCCTATTAAAGATAAGCTGACACCCATCGAAATTTAATATTTAGCAGCCTAGAGTCCTTGTAGCGAGAATTTGGGCAAAAAAATTAAGTGCGTAACAGCTTACACAATGTCTGCAAAAAGTCTAACGGTAGGGTGCTTATCGCTAGCCCTGTCAAGGTGTGTTAAATCTGAGCCCGATAAAAAGCCGAAAACGGCTATTTCTCGTTCTGATTTTTTTCCAACTTAAAGCAATAAAAACTGCTTGGGGGAGTTTGGTTTCACAATCAAAACGCCCAAAGTTAGTAACTTCGTTGTGTACTGAGTCCACCGGCGCTTACGGCGCACTCATGAGCGGGCTGGGTGCTGATGGCGCACCTTACCCCAGATGGCGACTCAAAGAATTTGTTGGCCCTACTCCTATATATCTATTGTTCATATTTATAGTGGGTCGATCGTCCTTGACCAGGAATTTCAAAGGTGGTACCCGCCACGTGATTTATCCGTGGAATCAATCTAAAATCGAAAATCAAAAATCCTCAAGCCCCCGCATTTATCCGTGGGGTCGCCTCTAAAATCTAAAATCTAAAATCTAAAATCGATTGACGCTACCCATACCTGCCGCTGCACCTCGGCCTCATCAGCTACACACCTAACTTTTTCGTTGTTAACTGCCCCAGAGTCACCTCAAATGTAACGAAATATTACAAGATGACGCTAAAGCAGCATAGAGGCTTGACAGCAAAGAATTAAGCGGCTAATCTGATATACATACCCGGGTAAGTCAATTCACTGTCATATGCAAGAAAAGCAAAAAGTTACATTGTATCTTCCACCAGAACTGCATCGCCAGCTCAAAATCCGAGCCGCAGTCGAAACTGAACCGATGTCATCAATTGCAGAAAGGGCAATTGTCTTCTACCTAGGAAATCCCGAACTGGTTGACGAAGTAGAAGCATCCTACGGACAAACCCATCGGGTATACAACTGTCCAGAATGCACGGGTTCAGTAGTAATGCGAGATGGAGAACTGGCATCCGTAAAAAGTCAGCCGAGCGTATTGGCTGAACAGGATCTTCCAGTAAAGCAGGTGTCGGGCGTCAGTGCCAGCACGGCCAAACCTGGAGAGGAAGAATTGGTTCCCTGCTAAGAATGCCTTGCTTCCCCAAAAAGCTAAAACTGAAATTTTCAGTAAGAGGGCGAAGGGCAGCATTGAGATTCAGCAAAGATAGCACCGTCTCTAGTGGGTCGAGGACTATGCAAGAAGAGATAAGTATTCTAATCCAAGCTCAATATCCTCTGATCTACCTCGTGACATCCGAGGAAGAGCGGTGTGAGCAAGCAATTTCGACAATAGCTCAAGCGAAACCACAGCGACGAGTATTTATCTGGACTGTAACTCACGGCATTGTGGAGTATGGTCAACCCCGCACCACCACCCAACACAACACCGTCTCGCCAGAGGCCGCAATTGAATGGGTGATCAGGCAGCGAGAACCCAACAGTAACGCTAGCATCTACATTTTCAAAGATTTGCATCCTTTTATAGATTCTCCTCCGGTAACGAGGTGGTTGCGCGATGCGATCGCCAACTTCAAAGGAACGCAAAAGACAATTATACTGATGTCTCCTTTGCAGCAAATTCCGATCGAGCTAGAAAAGGAAGTAGTGGTGTTAGACTTCGCGTTGCCCGACATGAAGGAACTCAACCAAGTATTGTCTGGTCAGTTGGAGCAAACGAAATCGCGACGCATTACCACAGAAGCGCGAGAAAAACTTTTAAAAGCAGCCTTGGGATTGACCAAGGACGAAGCTGAAAAAGTTTATCGTAAAGCCCAAGTTTCGACTGGGCGCCTCACAGAAGAAGAAGTAGACATAGTTCTTTCGGAGAAAAAGCAATTAATTCGGCGCAACGGCATTCTAGAGTTCATTGAAGAAGACGAAACCCTGGATGCAGTCGGCGGTTTAGAAGAACTGAAGCGGTGGCTGAGACAGCGTTCCAACGCCTTTACAGAAAGGGCGAGAGAATACGGCCTGCCCCAACCAAAAGGGATGTTAATTCTCGGCGTACCCGGGTGCGGAAAATCGCTGATTGCCAAGACCACCTCCCGCCTCTGGGGACTGCCCCTGCTGAGGCTAGATATGGGTAGAGTCTACGACGGCTCGATGGTGGGTCGATCGGAAGCCAATCTCCGCAATGCCCTCAAAACCGCAGAATCCATCTCTCCAGCCCTCCTCTTCATCGACGAACTAGACAAAGCCTTTGCAGGAGGCACTGGTTCGGCAGACTCAGACGGAGGCACCTCCAGCCGGATTTTCGGTTCCTTCCTCACTTGGATGCAAGAAAAGACTTCCCCAGTCTTCGTAATGGCAACAGCCAACCGAATCGAGCGGTTGCCGGGAGAATTCTTGAGGAAAGGTCGGTTCGACGAACTCTTCTTTGTTGACCTGCCTACCAAAGAAGAACGCCAAGATATATTTAAGATTCACCTGTCCAAGCGCCGTCGGGAAATTACTCGCTTCGATTTAGAGCAACTTTCCACTGTTTCCGAGGGCTTTTCAGGTGCAGAGATTGAGCAAGCGCTAGTAGCCGCAATGTACGAAGCCTTCGCTCAAGATCGAGAGTTTACGCAGCTAGACATCATCGCGGCCATTAAATCCACAATGCCACTGTCTAAAACAATGACCGAACAGGTCACCGCCCTGCGAGATTGGGCTAGACAGCGTGCACGGCCCGCTGCGTCTTCCGTCGCTGAATACCAGCGAATGGAATTCTAAAAGCTTTCTCCTGGTCCAAACAGGAGCAAAGGCTAGCAACAGCTAGCAGTTCGATTCAAGAGCCGCCCAGCGGCACCGTTAAATCCAGACCGTTGTTGTTTCTCTCTCAGTTGTATTAGGAGGAAATCCAATGTCTCACTTTAGCACACTGCGTACCAAAATCACCGATGCCGAAATCCTGAAAGCTTCCCTGCGCGACTTGGGCATTTCAGTCAAGTCAGAAGCTGATGTTCGTGGCTATAACGGTCAGCGCGTTCGCTCCGACATCGTGGCGATTCTGGAAGGCGAATATGACCTCGGTTGGTCTCGCAATAGCGATGGTTCCTTTGACCTGATTGCCGACCTCTGGGGTGTCGCCAAAAAGCACAATCAAACTGAGTTAATCAACTCCATCAACCAGAAGTACGCAGTTAACAAGACCTTGGCAGCAGTCAAGCAGCGCGGTTTGCAAAATGCCAACGTTAAGCTGGTAGTGCAAAACTAATTGATCTGCATGTTTCCAAGCTCGCGGGTTAACCAAACAAACGGGTTAACCCGTTTTTAGCTAGCTAGGATGTAGAGGGGGGTCTTTGGGCCGCCACATACTTTTTTAGCACCCCCAAGCAGCAGCTTTCAGGTTGAAAGCTGCTGCTTTATGCTTTAATGGTCGGCTACCTAATGCTTGGGGCAATCGTCGATCGTTTGTTGATAAATTTCCAGTATTCGATCGACTTTGCGTTCCCAATCAAAATGCTGCCGGACTCGTTCCCGTCCCGCACAACCAATACTCTGCCGTAATTCTGGTGACTGAGCGAGCTTGAGCATCGCATCTGTCAGTCCTTGGACAAATCCTTCTCTAGAAGTCGGTTCTACTAAAATACCGCAAGTGGAATTCAGATAATCTGCGGGGCCGCCCCAGTTCGTTGCTATGACGGGCAAGCCCACTGCCATTGCCTCCAGCACCACTGCCCCGCCGCATTCCCGCAAAGTGGGGAAAACCATTGCATGAGCTTGTTGCATTTTGAGAGCGCACTCGTCGTGAGACAGCCAGCCACTAAATACAACGCTGCTGTCGATGCCTAAACGAGCTGTTTGAGCTTCGAGTTCCCCTCGGATGTGCCATCACCGATGATTTCCAAGACTGCATCAGTTTGAGCGACGACGGGCGCGAAGGCTTCCAGCATCAAATCTACAGCTTTCCAGTCGATCAGCCTGCCTAAAAATATAAAATGAACCTGCCCGGTCGCTGCTCTTGATAAGCTAGAGTCCGATCGCCACACCGAGAAATCCACGCCGTTTTCCACAAGTTCAATAATTTTACCACGCACTCCTGATGGAAGTGCCTGCTTCGTGCGATCGTTTGCCACTAACAGTGTCTCGGCTTGGATTTTGCCCGGTAACAGGCGGTTGAAGACATCGACAAACTTGTGACCGAATGCTAAGTAGTTAAGCAAAATTAATTACATAATTATCTCCAAATCCTTTAAGAATTTTTTCTACAGATGAAACAAGAGATGGCCAGCTAGAGTAGGCATCTATTTCGAGCCATTGATATTTGATAAACCGCCACAAAATCTCAATTAAATTCAATTCAGGTGAATA
>NZ_JAUBTV010000068.1:0-43161 GCF_036705145.1 Microcoleus sp. B5-D4
AGCGGCGATGAATGATGACTATATGATGCAGATTCTCAAGTGCTTGTGTCAAGCCTGATTAAGATGCTCTTACCCTGGGTGTTGTGGCTGTGGGAAAATTTGTCGGCTTTAAGTTTAAGCCTTGGCAGGCGGTTGGTATGGCTAAAAACATCGGCAATGCTGCTAAATTCCTGGGGCCAGCTCTAGCACTTGTTTCAGTAGGACTAGATATTTTACAAATGCAACAGGAACATGAGCGAGAAAAGCAAATGTCTGATGTTCGTCGCGATATTACGAGTCAATTTCAATTAATAGCAAAAGACTTGGAAAATCAAATTGAAATACAGCTCTTTGAATGTGAGCAACAAGTTTACGGAGAGATTGAGAAGCAAATTGCAGCCGCTCGTCAGGAGGGAGAGGAAGCGATTTCTGCTTCTAATACTTGGGTAAAACAACTGGCAGAAATCCGTAAGGATTTTGACGCGATTATCCAGTACATCACGAAGGCAACAGCTAATCCGAATACTTGAAGCTGAAAAAGTGCGATCGCCCTTACGTCCCAACTTGTCCCAAAGCGCGATCGCGCCTCTTCCCCTGTACTTGCAAAAAAATTACATCCAAGATAAACTAGGAAATAGAAACTAAGCAACCTCTGATGCTGAAAGCAAAAATATAATGAAAACTAAAAGCTTCACAGTCATCATTTACAAAGAAGAAGATATGTACATTGCCGAATGTCCAGAAGTCGGCACAATTGACCAAGGCGAAACCATAGAACAAGCGATCGCCAATCTCAAAGAAGCTACAAGGCTCTATCTCGAAGAGTGTCCTTTACCCGACGAAATCACTCCCAGGTTTGTAACTAGCATAGAGGTTAGCTATGCCTAGGTTGCCCAGAATATCAAGCCTAGAAGTAATTCGCGTACTAGAGCGTTTAGACTTTTATCAAGCCCGACAAACGGGTAGTTACGTTGTCCTTAAAAAGCCTCTTCCAGACGGAGAAATTGTTTGCGTTGTGCCACTCCACCGCGAGTTAAAAATTGGTACTCTCAGCGGTGTTCTAAAGCAAGCAAAGGTCACACCTGATGAGTTTATAGCTAATTTATAAGTGAGAATAAACGGGTTTCCCAGTAGATGAGTTTTTGTAGCTTGTAGGGGTCGATCGCGATCGTAATGAAATAGCTATCGCCCTTACATCCCAACTTGTCACAAAGTGCGATCGCCCCTACATGAATTATTCAAACTAACTCCGACACACTCAGCCGCCCTTCTACGGGTTCATACTCATCCAGCTCATTAAATTTTTTATCTCTTTTTTTTGCCCTAACGCTAATTGATGAAATGAAGACCATGCAGTGACTATATGTAGCGCTTTTTGCTGGTCATTTCGGTCATAAGATTGTTTCATTGTTTTGCCATCAATGGCAATCACGTTTAGTTCTAATTCCCCGACTATCGCATTTACCCAACTCAAAAAACATTCTTGAAACTGCTGCGGTTCAATTCGGGCAAATAAGGAGACTAAACCTGTCATGAGATGGTATACCATTCGGTAATTATAGAAAGCTTTTTAACCATTCATATTTGGCGTTACCATAGGCTTCTATTGCCACCAATCCGTCGGCACCGCTGATGATAGCTAGAATCGCAATCGATCTAATATCTTTGAGCAAATCTTATTTACTTCTTTCTATTTTTTGGTCGTTCAAGGTGGCAAAATATTTTAAAAAAATGGCAGTTAAAATATTCACTGAAGACAATGAATTTATTTGTTTGTGTTGGCAAGTTACAGTTTTACTAAAACCTCTTGCCATTGATAACACTCATGAACTAGAATAAACTACACAAAAAAAATAGTCGCAGATAACTGTAGCATATTTTGGGTTAAAGTTAAGATACGTTTACCCTGAATCTTAAATCTAAAATCTAAAATCGTATGACTGATTATAAAGGCGATCGACAAACTAGCAATTTAGCAGCTATTCACCAACAAATCAATTGGCTTCAGCAACAGCCAGACGGCATCCTCTTTCAACAAAACTCCGGCGACAACTGCATCGCAGTAAAAAAAATAAACTCAGTTCTACTACTGCTTTTAGCAGACAGAGAAACCTTAATCACAAATGTAGCTCAATCAATCCTAGACCTCAACAATCCACTAAATTTAATCTTTCCCTATTCCCGATCCGTGCTGCTAGCATTAGTCTGGAAAACTCACCCAAAAAAAATCTATGTAATTGGATTTGGTGGCGGCACCCTCCCCAGATTTTTTCACCACTATTTCCCTAACGCCATAGTCGAATGTACAGATATTGACCAAAAAGTAGTCGAAGTAGCTCAAAAATTTTTTGGCATTCAATTCGACGACAGACTCAAAGTAGCCATTCAAGACGGGCGCGAATATCTAGCCCAACAAAATTCCACAGTAAAAAACGATATAATTATCGTGGATGCTGGTTTTGGCAGCGGCTATATGCCCTATAAATTGGTGACACAAGAATTTTACCAACTGTGCAAAACTCGCTTGTCAAGCGCAGGTGTTCTAGTTGTCCACCTGTTCCACAAACAAGAGTTTAATGCGGCAGCGGTGAAAACAATTCAAACTGTGTTCGCACAAGTTTATATATGCAATTTAGAAGCCGGCAACAGCGTTGTCATTGCGACTAATGCTCCCGATTTAGCTAAAAATGAAATTTTCTTGAAAGCCGAACTTATTCAAGATTTCCACAATTTAGGATTTTCCTTAATAGAAATTTCGCTCCAGCTAAAAAAAGTAGCCCAATTGCCGGAATGGGTGAAAATTTGGGAAACGCTGCCAATTTTTACAGATGCTGAAATACCCGCCGGATATTTGGACTGATAAATATACACAATTAGGGCTGTTAACGGCATCCGACAAAAAACTCTAATTGTAGGGTGCTTATGGGGGTATCATCGGGCTGTAGGGTGTTTAGGGGCCCAGCATCCCTATGTCTGTAGCAAATCCCCATCAGTCAAAAGTTGACACTAGGAAATATCGCTCTAAAAAATACTTGACAGTGAAAATCTGGCAGTGTAGTATAGAAGTAGTGCATAGAATGAAAAACATGAGACTAAAAAGTTGGGAGTCTCCTCGCAGCGAGGGTAGAAACTCCAAAGGTAAAGGCGGCTCAGCCAGGGCTCGGCAACTCAAAAAGCAACAGCAAACTCTGCGAAAACAGTTAAAAGCTCAACACGATCGACAAAACGATCGACAAAACGATCGACAAAACCACCCACAAAACCACCCACAAAACCATCAAGGGAAGGAAACCCATAATTCCTTCCCTTTTTTTGTATCTTTCCGCCGCTCAATCCCGCTGAATGTTCGGACAAATCGTGCTACTAATGCTCGCCTCGGAGGGTTGCTCTTGCCAGCAGTTGAGAATGCCTAGCAACTCCCTCTTCAAAGTTTCTAAGGCTGCAATTTGCACAGAAATTTCCTCTACCTTAGCCGTGAGATGCTGCTTCGCTTCAGAGCAAGGCAACTCTCCCCGATCGCGAACCTGTAAAATATCCTTAATCTCCTGAAGGCTCAAACCCAGAGCCTGAGAGCGTTTAATAAACGCCAACCTATTAAATACCGTTTCGCCAAACAAGCGATAACCAGCGGGCGATCGCTCCACCGCAGGAGACAGCAAGCCCATCTCCTCATAGTAACGAACAGTTTTCACCGACAAACCACTAAAGGCAGCTACAGAGCCAATTTTGTACAGTTTCTCGGCAACAGAAATATTCATAAACCAAGCATCCAAGATCGAAATACTTTCTTGCCCTATCTTTTAGTGCCGACACTTTTTTGCTAACAAATGCTAACAAACATATAAGTTAAGAGAATCTCTCAACAAAGGCGTGTCAACCAATGCCCGCAGGAAAATCCCGCGAGCACCATTTAAATCCCGATCCATCTTCAGCCCGGTGGCTGCGGACTTAATAGTTCTAGCGCCACCTAGATTTTTGACAATTTCGCCCGTCCATGACACAGTTTTTGACGTGTAAGCTTCGTTGCAGTCAATTACGAGTTTTGAATTTTCCCAAGCTTTCCACTTTAGGAAAGTCTTGAACTCGCAATGGCTCAAGGTTAACATTTGTCGCACCGTTTTATTCCTTATTTTACGGCGGGACTTAGACACCATCTGAGAAGTCTCGAACGTAGGTAGTAAGATTACATCAAAATTATCTACTAAAAACTTAGCTACTTTGTGATGCAACTCTCTAACCAAATTCTTGATTTTACAACGAAGCCTACTGGCTGCTTTCTTGAATCTTCTTTTCTGCCGGCTGGGGGCTTTAGAGATTTTCGATATCAACTTGTCTAGCCGAAAACACAATTTCTGGATGTACAAATTAGAATTATTTCCGAGCCAGCCATAGGAATCTTCAGAGAAAAACGTTATGAACGTGCGGACACCGGGATCTAAGGCAACAAGCCGACCTTGGTTATCGGTCTTGGCTTGTTGCACTTCTTCAGAAACAACTAGGTAGTATTCTCCATAACCGAGAGTTAACCTTCCATCGCTGAAATTTTCAGGCAAAGATTCTGTTAACCGACACTTACCTAGAATGGAATGGTAGACGCCGCAATATTTTATAGCCGACTTCGGCACATATATAGATTGTCTAGTATCTTTTCTGCTGCGAAATTTGCATTTGCGGATTTGCCCATCTTTTTTAAAACCTTGCTTAGCTGCTTTGACTGCTGAGCAAGCATCTTTGATGGCAATCGATTTGATCTGGAAAGGTACAGGTTTTGCCCATTCTGGTAAACTGTTGAGTATTCCAGTTTTGATCGTCATCCAGTTAGCTTTCGTGCCTGGTTCTTGGAGGTATTTGATGGTCGTGTTGTAAACAAAACGACTCACTCCAAACCACTGCCTGATTAAAGCTTTTTGTTCAGGACTTAGGAATAGACGGATCTTCCTTGATCTTCTTGCTGTAACTTCTGAGTCCGTGCATTCTACAACTGAAGACGTGAAGGATGGCAAGAAGATCGCTTGTGAGTTCGGCTTCTGTGCAGTGAACAGTTCGGTCAAGAACCAGGATTTGTCCACCGTTTTGTTGGGCCATGAACTCGAATAATTCAAATCCGAACCTGCACAATCTGTGGCGACAGGCAACAACAACCGTAAGTTGTTCGCCTCGCATAAATCTGACCAGTAGGGCTTGCAGTCCTTTTCTTTTGAAGTTGAGTCCCGACCCGATATCTTGGATGATTTCGGCGTCGGGGTATTGCTGTCGCATGAAGTCAACTTGCCGGGTGAGATCGTCTCGCTGCTTCGGTGAGCTGACGCGACAGTAGCAAACAACGGTAGTTCTAATTGCACCGCGCTGGTAGGACTCGACATCGTAGAGTCGTTGCCCTGCTTCGTTTTTGATGCTTTTGATCTTCCCGGAGTCCGCATATTTTCTTAATGTGTGTGGATGCAAGCCCAGAAATTCGACTGCTTTTCTGAGTGGTATGTACGCCATGCAGCCAATAGTAGCATACATTAACAAATGTAAGCAAATACTTTACTGTGCGTCAACCTCCGATCCAGGGAGTCGATCGGCACCTCGCCCAGTCACCATTGCCCAGTAATCTTAATAAGGAGGATTTTTTTTAGACACGTTAAGCACTGGCAACTGAGGTCTAGAAGACTGAGGAGGAAGATAGTATTCGGGAGCAGGTGCGGTTTGTTCGGCTGCAGAGCGGTAAAATTGCCACCAGCGGAGAGCCATCGCCACCCCAGCAGTCCCCAGCCCAAAAGCCAATAAAGAGCCACTCGCACCCATGCTGCCGATGGCTGCATCGACAACGCCCACTGTCACAACAAAGCTGGTAATTGGTTCTCTACGGTAAGCTGACCTCAAAAGTCGCGTCCACGAAGCATTCATTTGGTTTTACTCTGTTCTATATTTATTTACAATCTCTAAAACTTAGAGTTGGCGGAACGATCGGGATTTCTAGCTCAAAGAGTAGCTTCACCTAAATTAATCTTCTCGCCTGTGGGGAATTGTACGGGAGCGAGGCAAAATTGCCAAGCTTGTCAAATCAAAATTCCACCCCATATATACCTCCAAAAGCCAGCTATTGCATTCGGGAACAGAACTCTCTCGACAGAGAAGTCGCTGGGCTTGTTTCTAATTAATATTTTAATCAATTCCCGAATTTGTCGCGGTCAGCAGAAGCCACACCCGCTGCCGTTCCAGTCAAGACAAAGTGTAAGGCTGACCGCGCCATTGCTAAAATTAGTTGAGACCTAACCAGGACAGCAAGCCCTGGCCTGTGACATACTCGATAATTAAAGTTAGAGAAAAACCGATCATCGCGGCTCGACCGTTAAGGCGTTCCGCGTAGCTGTTGAAACCAAACTTTGGCTGTTCCAGTTTGGGGGTGACGGTGGGTTGTAGTTGTGTCATTGCTTTGGGTACCTGGCGATCGACGCTATTCAAATGTGAAATCCAATGTTAGTTACAAATCTTAAACATTGCTACTTCTATTATAAAGAGGGTTAACCGCCGTCAACCGTCCCGGAAGAGAAAAAACTGCTGCCAACTAATGCCAATTAATTATACCCGCTCAAAATATGACTAATCAGTTAGATAACGATAAGCTTCCTGTCGCCGTACAGCGAGTAGCCTTTGCCCTTCGTACAACAGGCTGGGTTTGCTTCTGGGTACAGGTAGTGCTAGGGGTGGTAGCGGCGATCATTTTGCTCTTTGCCATCCCCTTCGCCCTCCCCAGGGCTACCGCCGGTGCGGGTTCAACCAGTGCCGGCACCGGCGGCGGCGTATTTTTTGCCATTTGCGGGCTGGCCGTACTCGCTTACAGCGTATATCGCTCTTTCCGCTTCACTCGTTTGTCGAGACAACTGCGATCGCCCGGTAACGCTGTCCGCCCCAAAAAAGCAGACACCATCAAAGAGGTGCGCCTGTCACTGATGAGCAACTTGTCAGGAATGGTGCTGACGCTGATCGGCGCAGAAGCCATCAGCGGCACGCTTTTAGCCAAATCTCTAGCTCAGCCGCAAGCCTTGTTCGGTGCCGCAGTTGATGTGGGCCGATTTATTCAGCCCCTAGATATATTTGTGGTACTCGCCAATACTCACGCCACTGTTGCCCATTTTGTCGGGATTTTCGGGGCTCTTTGGTTGCTCGATCGCATCCACAAGCAATAGTTATTGGTGAGGGGCAACCGATGCCCGATGCCCGATGCCCGATGCCCGATGCCCGATGCCCGATGCCCGATGCCCGATGCCCGATGCCCCACTCTCCCCCAACCCACATCCGGAATCACTGCCAAGCTGTCGAAGAACGTACTCAGATACCTTCTACGAAGACAACATGAATATCATGGCACTGAAACCCGAGGCTTATTTTGGGGTGACAGATCACCCAACTATTGAAATTTCTCAAGAAAGTTTTCGTTCTGTCCTAGGTCAAATAGAAGCTGAACTCCTCTGTAGCGACACCTATAGCCAAGCTCTAGCTAGCTTGCAAACAATGTTGGGCGAAGCAGCCTCCGCTGCCGAAATTTTAATTAGAGCAGTTAGCAGAGAAGCCGTCAAGCTCGCATTCGATCGATTTCCCAAACAAAACAAAATTGAACCGCAAGTAGCCCAAGAGAGTTTTACTGCTGTAAGTCCCGTCATTGAGACGGTGACAGAAATTCAAGAATTGGAGCCACCAGTAGCTGTTCCTGTCTTCTATTGGCGCAGCGCTAGTGTGGAAGCGCCGCCCCAAACCGAGTCCGACACTGAAACTTCCGATCGAGACACTAACACTTCTGAAGACAGCAAAGAAGCGCCCCAAGACGAAATTAAAGTCGAGTCGGCTCCACCTGCAACTGTCACTGTCCCCGGAAAATCCTTCCCAGGGTTCGGTTTTCCCAAAAAGCCGAAAAAACTCACCAAGGAAGAAGAAGCAGCTTTAGCCGTTCAAGAGCGAGAAGAGTGCCTGCGGGAGTTGGGTAAAGAATTGCGTAAGGGACGGCAAATTCGCTCCCTATCCCTGCTGCAACTCCACAGTCAAACTCTCGTGCCGGTGCACCACATCGAATCGATCGAAAATGGGGAAATCGACAAACTGCCCCAAGATATTTACGTTAGAGGTTTTATCCGCAGACTTGGCGACGCCTTGGGACTAGACGGTAGCGCTATGGCGAATGCTTTGCCCAAACCCGCTCCGACTCCAATTCCCAGTATGTATGTGTCTGTTTCCGATTCCGACTCAGGCGAAGGCTTTCAAATGCGTCCGGTGCATTTGTACATCGGCTACACCGCTTTGATGGCTGGGGCTGTAGGGGGTTTGGGTTGGCTGTCGCAGCAACCCGTGGTGCCAGGAGCACAGGCAGTACCTCAACCGCAGGTGACACCGCCAGCCTCAGTTGCACCGGCTCAGAAGACCCCAGAAAAAGCACCTCAACCGGGCTTGAAGAAGTCTAATAACGGGGGATTGAGGATGGGGGCTGACATGGCGCCGCCGGAGGTGATTTTTGGTTAGTGTGTGTCGGGCGAGCGATCGTCCGATAACTCTCTTGGCGCAGGTGAACTCTGAAACTCGGTTTCAGAGTTCACCTGCATAGGGATACTTGCTTGAAGAAATAAGTCCCGCAAAGCAAATACGGTTGAGATTGTAGTTCAATCCCCGCTTTTCATCTATCTGTAGAGTCAATTCTAAAATCTAAAATCTAAAATCTAAAATCTAAAATCGCCCGCCCGTGTACTCAAAGTGATTTTTCAACTGCATCAGGAAACCCGATATCTGCGATAAACTATCTATTTGACCACTCCTAAAAGAGGTTTCCCATAAGATGAGTTCCCCAGCCACCGCTGCTTTCTCCGATCTTGATCCGTTATCGACTCACTCGCCAACAGTCACGAGTTTGGCGGCACCAGACAGTGCTTTGGTAACGGCGGCTCAACTGCCACAAGCATCTTGGACAATAGAAGATAGTGAGAAACTCTACCGAATTCAAGGTTGGGGCGAACCGTATTTTTCGATCAATGCAGCCGGTCACGTTACAGTCTCTCCCAAGGGCGATCGCGGCGGTTCCCTGGACTTGTGCGAACTGGTAGAATCCCTAAAACAGCGAAATTTGGCTTTGCCCCTGCTGATTCGATTTTCTGATATTTTGGAAGACCGGATCGAGCGCTTAAATTCTTGTTTTGCCAGAGCGATCGCTCGGTACAATTACAAAAATGTCTATCGCGGTGTCTTTCCAGTAAAATGCAACCAGCACCGACAATTAATAGAAGATTTGGTGCGTTTCGGTCAACCCCATCACTTCGGACTGGAAGCCGGCTCGAAACCGGAATTAATGATAGCTTTGGCTACCTTAAAAAACCCAGGCGCTTTGTTAATTTGTAATGGTTACAAAGACCGCGAATACATAGAAACTGCTATTTTGGCGCAGCGACTAGGGCAAACTTCCGTAATTGTGCTGGAGCAAATAGAGGAAGTAGAACTCGCAATCGCCGCCAGCAAAGCATTAGGAATTAAACCGATTTTGGGAGTGCGAGCAAAACTCACTACTACAGGCGTTGGCCGCTGGGGAGGTTCCACGGGCGATCGGGCAAAATTTGGCTTGACAATTCCTGAAATTATCCGTGCAGTCGGCGAACTAGAAAAAGCTGGAATGCTCGACTGTTTGCAGTTACTGCACTTCCACATCGGCTCTCAAATTTCCTCAATTAGCGTCATCAAAGACGCCATTCGAGAAGCCAGCCACATTTATGTAGAATTAGCTAAATTGGGAGCTAATATGAACTACTTGGACGTAGGCGGTGGACTCGGCGTTGACTACGACGGGTCTAAAACCAACTTCCACGCTTCCAAAAACTACAATATGCAAAACTACGCTAACGACGTAGTAGCGGGAGTGAAAGATGCCTGCGACGAGCGCAAAATCCCGGTTCCCATTATCATTAGCGAAAGCGGGCGGGCGATCGCTTCTCACCAATCAGTGTTAGTTTTTGACGTACTCGGTACTAGCGATGTCCCCAGAGAAGTACCAGAACCAGTAGATGAAAACGCGCACCAAATTCCGCGCAATCTCTACGAAATTTACCAATCTATCAGTCCCGAAAATTACCAAGAAGTTTATCACGATGCTATCCAATTCAAGGAAGAAGCAGTCAGTTTATTTAACTTAGGCTATTTGGGAATTGCGGAACGGGCGAAAACCGAACAGTTGTACTGGGCTTGCTGCGATAAGATACAGACGATCGCGCGGCAAAAAGAATATGTATCGGACGATTTGGAAGATTTAGAAAAGGTGATGGCGTCCATTTATTACATCAACTTATCGGTTTTTCAGTCAGTACCAGACAGTTGGGCAATTAACCAATTGTTCCCAATAATGCCAATTAACCGACTCGACGAAGAACCAACTCAACGCGGTATTTTAGCCGATCTCACCTGCGACAGCGACGGCAAAATCGACCAATTCATCGATTTGCGAGATGTCAAGTCTGTGTTGGAACTGCATACTCTCAAACCTGGAGAACCTTACTATTTGGCGCTATTTTTGGGAGGTGCTTATCAAGAAATTATGGGCAACCTTCACAACTTATTCGGCGATGCTAATGCAGTTCACATTCAGCTAACACCTTCTGGCTATCATATCGAACACGTTGTGAAAGGAGACACGATGAAAGAAGTCCTCAGCTACGTACAGTATGATGCAGAAAATTTGGTGGAAAGCATCCGCCGTCAGACAGAAGCAGCTTTGCAGCAAAATAAAATTACTCTTTCCGAGGCTCAACTTTTGCTGCAAAATTACGAGCGGAGTCTCAGCCAATATACTTATCTTCAGTCTTAAAATGTAGGGTGTAACTGAGATGTTGCACCACTGTCAATAAGCCTTTTATGAACAGGCTTTCCGGCCTGTTCCACAAGAAAATCTACTCTTTGTGGAACAGGCATCTTGCCTGTTCTTGAGAATGGTGGAAGAGGTGAGGTGCAACCTAAGCACATTACCAGAATTAAAAGCTGAGATCATAAATGTAAAAGTAGGGTGCGCCTAGCGCACCTTACCTTGAGCAATTACCAATTAGCAATTAGCAATTAGCAATTATCCACCATTACCGAGAATTTCAGATATCGCGCGCCGCTCTTCTCCGTGTTGAGTCGGTAAAACTTGGCGAGCGTCAGTAATCAGCCAATCGAGAGCCGCCGCTTGCAAATCGATCGCAGCCCCGGTTTTATCAACGCAGTAGCGCCCGAACACCAGTTTGTCAACCAACCGCACCTCCGGGCCCAAACGGGAATACTCAAAAATCACGCTGTTTTCCACAGTGGCGCCACTGCAAAGCCAACAATTTGGGCCGATCATTGTCGGGCCGATAATTTTTGCTCCATCCTCAATGATCGTCATCCCGCCGATGTAAACAGGCCCAGTAATATCAACCTTATCCCAGTTGACAGCTACATTCAAACCAGCGTAAATGCCGGGGCGTACTTCAATTCCCGGAATCGAAACATTTTTAACTTGTCCCAGCAGCACGCTCTGAATTGCCCGCCAATAGTCAGGAACTTTGCCGATATCCACCCACTCAAAGTCCATGCTAATTCCGTAAAAAGGCGCGCCTTCTGCTACTAGCTTGGGAAATAACTGCGAACCGATATCGTATTCCTGGCCCGAAGGGATGTATTTGAATATTTCCGGTTCAAAAATATAAATACCAGTGTTAATGTCGGTACTCAGAGCTTCCTCTACAGAAGGTTTTTCTTGGAAATCTTTAATTTTGCCAGACTCGTCTGTTACCACCACTCCGTAACTGGGAACCTCCTCGCGGGGAACCGATTTCATAACAATAGTAGCGATCGCCCCTTTTTCCCGGTGCCACTTCACAGCAGCAGTCAAGTCCAAGTCAATCAAAGCGTCGCCGCACAGCACCACAAAAGTATCGTCAAAAAACGGCGAGAAATCCTGAATTCGTTTCATGCCACCAGCAGAACCGAGAGCCTCTCCAATCAGTTCTCCCTCCTCAATTCGCCCTTCAAAAGAATAGGCAATTTGTACCCCAAACTTTTGACCGTCGCGAAAGTAGTTTTCAATCACGTCTGCCAGGTGGGAAACATTGACCATAATCTGGTCAAATCCGTGCTGGCGGAGCAATTCAACCAAAAACTCCATCACTGGCTTTTGCAGGATGGGAATCATCGGTTTGGGTATTGTCTGAGTAATAGGACGGACGCGAGTGCCTTTACCGGCCGCCAGAATCATCGCTTTCATTATTAACTTCCTCAACCCTCTGTTAACTGATATCAACTGAACAATTAGATGCTAGCGGTTGCGCTCGAATCGATCGATCACAGCAAAATCCTGACCTCTTTATAGGCGACATCGTACCAGGCTATCAATCATTTATTCCGAATTTACCTGGATTTAAGAAACCAGGTATCGGGAACCAGCAATAATAACTTCACACTCCCGCTCTCCGCATCCGGGGCTCAGCAACAGAATGCCATAGAGCGAGATTCTGCCTGGAATCTTAACCGACGCAGTGGCATAGTTATTAGTTTCCTCCGAGAACCTAATACCCTGCAAGCTCAAAGCGCGCGGATTTTGAGGTCTTGGTAAAACTCCTCTTGAAGCAACTCTACTTTAGACTGAGCCGATAGCAGCAACAACGCCCAAAAAATACCCACGCGGTCATGATTTGGCAAGTGAACTTCCCCAGTCGATACCGGGTGTTCTGGGTTGACAGGAGAGTGCAAATCGTTATCATGCCAGAGTTCTAGCAATTTGTCCAAGTCCAGCCAACCCTCGTCAATTTCCGCCCCGCGCTGAGCCAGAAACCGTTCGAGTTCACTAGCAGTTTCTACGAGATTTTCTTGGTGAGCTAGCTCAAAGATAGCCTGGGCCGCTTGCGATCGCATTTTTGAGGTAGGGCGGCGCCGGGGGGTAACTGTCTCCTGCTCCATTGCTGCTTTCATTAGCTGCAACTGCTCAATCAGTTCTGGGAGAGTCACCGGGCGTTTTTGCGGTAGTTGAGCTACACCGCGACGGCGCAATTGCCGTTCTAAATGCTGCGGCAAGTGTCGCCCGCCTGAGTGCTCTGCGTCTTCTACTGCCGGCTCGTCGGCCGAGTCGGGATTCGCGGGGGGTTCGGAGAGGACGATACTTTCTGCTTTGAGCAAAACCAGCATTGAAGCGTACAAAAACGCTTGGCCGGAGTGGGACAAATCGGAGAAATCCTTACTCTGATCTGTATCGCAGGCGTTCGTAAGCTTGCTCAGACATCGATCGAACACTTCAATTACCTTAACGTCCCAAGGATCAATTTCTCCCCGTTCGGCTAGGTCAATTAAAATTGCGATCCCCTCGGAAATCGTTTCTAAGCCATCTTGGTCTCGGGAAACGGCCATTCGATTTTAGATTTTAGATTTTAGATTTTAGATTTTGCCTCTGAGAAAACCAGAGAGCATATCAAGTTAATTGGCAGTTATTTCAGCAGCTTTGGCCTCAATGGCTGCTATTTCTAAACTTATCGGTTCTGCACTTTCTAACAAAGGTTGTTTGCCTTCTACTTCGGCTTTATAGCGTTCAAGATTTTGTTCTAATTCCTGAATCCGCTGCTCTTTTTCGCGAACTTGGCGGAGTTGTTGGCGCGAGGCGAGGGTTCGCTGCATTCTCGACCACAGACTGAACAGCCACGCTAGTGTGGCTCCTAATCCGGTCGCTACAATTAGTTCTACGCACAGCGGAGCTTTAACTTGGACGCCTTCGATAACTTGAATGGCGACTGGCTGTGTATTTTCGATGCTGAATAATACTAGAGCCAAGCAAATCAGAAAGATGAAGAAGAAATTTAGCGATCGCATTTTCTCTGTTCCTAATTCTCAATTCAGGTTAAGCAAATTATTTACCACTTGTCAACTGTTTTTTGGCAGATATTCTCAGTTTTTTTTATAAAATCAAATCGGGTCAATTAACCATAATATCCGGGGAGGGGCGGGTTTATTGCAGCTCTGAGAGTTGATTGAAGAGATTGGTTAACCCGCCCCTGCAGGACATATCCTCTTTAGGTTTGACCGATGTTTTGCGGTTTCTTGCCGATTCCCAGTGCTGGCAATATTTGATATTTCAAAGCAATGCCCACCGCCACAAATAAGGCAATAATCAGCGCCCCAATTCCTACGGGACTGGGAATCCAGAATATCGCCTCCAAATAGTTAACTTCTCCGGGTTTCAGCTTCCACACTAACTGTTTTCCTTGCTGATAGCTTTCGGGAACCAGCGCACCGGCGACAGTTTCAATACTTTCTGCGCCCCAAGGCGTGTTCAAGCTAAAGTCTAGCTCCAAAAGTCCCCCCGGACTCAGCAGCAGACTGCCGTTAGAGGAAAGCAAAGAGAGAGAGCGCAAATCCAATTCCAAACTCAACCGATTTCTCAGCACCAATAACAAATTATTCTGCTTGACATTCAGGTGAGATTCAAACTTCGGCAAATCGGTTTCTAGCCGACTTGAAACCAGAGATTTTGTCGTTGGTGCGACGGGATTGTAAAATTGGTTGAACTTGTCTTGCAACTCTGCTCCATTATTGAAAGGAATCCTCACTAGAACTTCTGTGGGGGAAACCCGTTTAGTTTTTCCGTCCAGCAACCTCACCCGGCGTTCTACGCTTTTCAACCATTCTGCAACAGTTTCGCTGCTGAAGCTCGTCAACCTTTCCCCTAGTTTAATGTGCTGCACGATTTCGCCGCGAGTTTGACTCTCAAAGTTGACCCCGACATCGTACTGAACGCATCCAGTCACTAGAGTTAAAAGGCAAAAAACCAAAGGTAAAAGAAAGAAAAAGTGCTTTTTCTTCTTCCCAGTTCCATCCTTGACATTTTGCTCTTTCATTATATATTTTTCCCTATTTTTACCTATTTGCATGAATTAGCAAAGCGTTGAATTGCCGACACTGTTTCTATGTTTGTTTAACTGGTTCCTAGGCTCTGCCTGGGAACCCATGTCCAGACGCTTTGCCTCGCAAGCTTTCATCCAAATTCGAGGCAGAGCCTCATCATCTGTATTACCAGGCAGAGCCTGGTAACGAGTAAAACCGCACTGAACTTATTGCCTCGAAGCTACACCCAACTGTTGAAACAGCATACTTGGCAAATAGGCTGCACCGCCTACCCATTCGGCTTCGCTACTTAAATCTGCCAAATTTTTAAAGGCTTCAAAAATGCTGCCTGCCACCATTGTATTCTTGACGCGACCCACAATTTTGCCTTTTTCTACTTTATAGCCTAAGTCCAAATTGACAGAAAATTCGCCAGCTAACTGATTGGACTGACCGGCACCTAAAACCTGCTCTACTATTAGACCTTCGTCCATGCTAGCAATCAAGTCTTGAGTGGCGGTATTTCCTGGGGAAATGCAAAAGTTAGTCAAATCAGGGCCTGGGCGAGACAATCCGCCACGAAAACCGTTGCCGGTTGATTGTACACCGGCGCGAGCGGCCCACCTGCGATCCCAATAAAATCCGGTGACAGTACCTTTGTCTATCAAGACTTTGCGGGTGGTGGGTGTACCTTCGTCGTCAAAGGGACAAGCAGAAGGGCCTAAAGTGGGGTCTTCAAAAAAGGTAAAGCGTTCGTCAAATAAGGTTTCGCCGATTTTGTCGGCTAGGGGAGAGGCTTTTTGAACTACTGCTTGGCCTGAAAGGATGGTATCAAAGAGGCCGCCGAGGGTGCTAGCGGCGGCTCTGGGGGTAAATAATACTGGGTAGGAACCGCTGGCGATGGTGGCTGAATGTTCGGCGAGGCGGTATTTTTCGAGGAGTGATTGGAGGATGCTGTTGGTGTCCAGGGGACGATCGCGCGCTACGTCGTAACTGTATGCTTGCATAAAGTCTTCTCCCTTTACCAAATTGCCAGCAATAGTGCCGCTGACTATTTGGCTGCTTCTTTCGGCATACAAGTCTTGCGTCGTGGCAATTTTCACGCGGCCGCTGCGGACGTGGAAGCCGACATCTACCATAATATCGGGATTGTAGGCGTGAACTTGCTCGATCAGGTTTTTGCCGTTTTCCACTAATTCTTGAGTTGTGGGCGGAGTGTAGGTGGTTTCCGGGCCTTTTAGGTGGAAGCTGGAGGCGAGTTCAAATTCTGCGGGGTCGCCGATTTCGGCTGTTTGAATCGCTGCATCTACTAAATCGTCTATCCGCGTTAAATCTGTGGAACTAGCAAAACCGATTTTGCCGTGCGAAATCAGCCGCAGTGCTACGCCTTGCAGTGCTTTGGTTTGTAGGGATTTGAGGCGATTGTTTTCAAATTCGATGGGGGTGTCTTGACTCGACAGGTAGTATACTTCAGCAGCATCGGCGCGTTGAGATGCCAATTTCAAAATCTGGTCTACGGTTGAATCGCTCACAATAATAATAACCTGTTATGCTGTTCTTTTTTAATTTTAGCGATTGTCTCGCATGAAAATTGTCTCTATCACCCTTACCGGCAATAACGCCGACTTAATAGGAGCTGCTTTAGTCAGTGTCGTCCATTGGGTAGATGCTTGTATTGTAATTGATACCGGCGTCTCTGACGAAAGTCTAGCCATTGCCTCAGCCATTGCTAGAGAAAAATATGTAGAGCGCAAATTCGAGTGGGTATCAGACTTTGCTCTCGCTCGGAATTTTGGCTTTGATGTTGCCAAAGAAATAGAAGCTGATTGGGCAATTATCCTAGATACAGACGAACGCATTCACCTCGATCTAAATAATATTCGAGATGTAATAAATAGTCTAGTCGGTGACATTTTCCTGGTTTACGAAACTAACAGAACTTACTGCAAAGAAAAGTTGTTTAGAATCCCGACACCAGGAAAATATATCGGCGCGACTCACGAATACTTCGACGTGGGCATAGGAATTCGCACTTTTATGGAAGCGCTTGCATTTTCCGAAGTTCCAAAAACTGCTGCGGCTAGTTTAGCTAAATTTAACCGAGATTTAGAAATACTCAGCCGACTTGTGAAACAGGAACCAACTAATACTCGCTGGTTATTTTACTTGGGAGAAACTCTCAAAAGTTTAGGCAATAACCAACAGGCAATAATTGCTTATCGAGATTGTGCAAATTTGAACGGTTGGGACGAAGAAGCAGCTTGGGCTTGCTACCGAGAAGCGGAGTGTTTGCTGGCTTTAGAAGAGTGGCGAGAAGCCATTAATGCCTGTGCCAAAGGGTTGACCAAACACGCTGGAATTGCAGAATTAGCTTGGCTAGCAGCCTATGCGTCTTACTATGGAGGCTTGAACTCTCAAGCGATTAATTGGGCTTATTTGTCAATAGCAATGGGCAAACATCAAGGCTATGGCAAAGGTATTCAAAGGATAGGATTTCAATACCCGGAAGCACAGTATGAAAAACCTTACGATGTCCTGAAATATGCCTTGCTCCGCAGCGGAGATGAAGCGGGAGCTAAGTTGGCAGAACAACTTTATCAAAATGCTTACCAACTGCGGATGCGGAATTGTGGAATTGATAAGTAGGTTAAGCGAAGCATGAAAGCCGAAGCAAGCCCATAAATCTAAAGGCAGTAAACTCCCAATCCATAAATCTCACAACCTACTTTCGCACAAGTTACCTAATTTTTTAGCGTTGAGTTTTTGGAGTTTGAGATACAGAATCATCAGTCAAAAGTTAATAGCATAACTGATAACTGATGACTTGATGATTGAGGGGCCCTCCCAGGAGAGGGCATCTAGGGCGCTCCCCTGGCTCCCGTGGCTCCGGCTGGCTCAGATTATGCCTCCGATACCTATTCCGGTGGCAGTCCCCCCGCATCCGCCGATGCCACACCTGTGGAGCCTGTGGAGCCGTCAGCTCCGGTTGGTCCGGTTGGTAGGGTTGGTACGATTGGTAGGATTGGTCCGGTTGGTCCGGTTGGTAGGGTTGGTACGATTGGTACGATTGGTACGATTGGTCCGGTTGGTCCGGTTGGTAGGGTTGGTACGATTGGTAGGGTTGGTACGATTGGTACGATTGGTCCGATTGGTCCGGTTGGTCCGGTTGGTATGGTTGGTCCGGTTGGTAGGGTTGGTACGATTGGTAGGGTTGGTACGATTGGTACGATTGGTCCGATTGGTCCGGTTGGTCCGGTTGGTATGGTTGGTACGATTGGTAGGGTTGGTACGATTGGTACGATTGGTCCGATTGGTCCGGTTGGTCCGGTTGGTATGGTTGGTACGATTGGTAGGGTTGGTACGATTGGTCCTGTGGCTCCGGTTGGTCCTGTGGCTCCGGTTGGTCCGGTTGGTATGGTTGGTCCGGTTGGTCCGGTTGGTCCGGTTGGTCCGGTGGCTCCGGTGGCTCCTGTGGCTCCGGTGGCTCCTGTGGCTCCGGCAGCTCCTGTGGCTCCTGTGGCTCCTGTGGCTCCGGCAGCTCCTGTGGCTCCTGTGGCTCCTGTGGCTCCTGTGGCTCCGGCAGGTCCTGTGGCTCCTGTGGCCCCTGTGGCTCCGGCAGGTCCTGTGGCTCCTGTGGCTCCTGTGGCTCCTGTGGCTCCGGTGGCTCCTGTGGCTCCTGTGGCTCCGGCAGCTCCTGTGGCTCCTGTGGCTCCGGCAGCTCCTGTGGCTCCGGTGGCTCCGGTGGCTCCTGTGGCTCCGGCAGCTCCTGTGGCTCCGGTAGTTCCGGCAGGTCCTGTGGCTCCGGCAGCTCCTGTGGCTCCGGTAGTTCCGGCAGGTCCTGTGGCTCCTGTGGCTCCGGCAGTTCCGGCAGTTCCTGTGGCCCCTGTGGCTCCTGTGGCTCCTGTGGCTCCTGTGGCTCCGGTAGTTCCTGTGGCCCCTGTGGCTCCTGTGGCTCCTGTGGCTCCTGTGGCTCCGGTAGTTCCGGCAGTTCCGGCAGTTCCTGTGGCTCCTGTAAATCCTTGCACCCCTTGAACTCCAGTAGCACCAGTTGCACCCGTGACGCCCGCTACTCCTGCTAAACCTTGAGGTCCGGTTGGGCCCGGCACTCCCGCTGGACCTTGAAGGCCCGTTGCACCGGTTGGACCTGCTGGTCCGGCAATTTGCGAAGGAATGGTGATGAATCCCTCACCAGCAACTTGTAATGTAATAAAGTCCGTTTCTGTAAGGTTGACCGTACCGGGCAGCACCGCTAAAAAATTCCCTGTTACCAGTTCCTGAATTGCTGTGTTGCCATTCACAGAGACAACCGCCACATCATTAAAAGTCAACCTATCTACCAAAGCTATATGATCTTTACCTTGAGTAAAGTCCGTAATCGAATCAGCTTCGTCAGTCGTGAGTCCTCCTAGTACATTGAAGCCGCTGCCCCTCCCAACCATAAATATGTCATTGCCAGCGCCACCTGTCAGTGTGTCAACTCCTTGCTCTCCAATCAGAAAATCGTTACCTTTGCCGCCGGAGATAGAGTCATTACCCGTGCCGCCGTAAATAACATCGTCATTTTGGCCACCGAAGATGGAGTCGGAACCTTGGTTGCCGTATATGATGTCGTTGCCTTGATCTCCAAACAACAGGTCATTGCCAGCCAGCCCCCATATTTTGTCGGGTGCTTGCAATCCGCTGATAATGTCGGCATTGGGGGTTCCATTTAGAAAGTCAATTGCTGCTGTACCTAAAATATTTGCCATTATCAAAAAATACCAATTTAGAATTGTTTAATTTACTAACACTCTCAAAGGTGTTCCAGGAATATATTAGATGCACCTGACAACTCGATCGAGAAATGCAAGTTTTTTCTCGATGCTTTCTTGAAGTAGTGTTTTGCTAACACACTCGGATCAGAAGTTACGTTGAAAAATATCGAAACTTACAGGAAAATAACAATATTAATCTACAACCGTGAGCTTTGAGGTCAGACTGAACAAATACTCAACTCGTTTACTTCGTAATTGCTAATGCTACTTGTGAAACTCTAGCAAATATCTCCTAGTCTGTCAAGGAGCCTTGGTAAAATTTTAAAAAGGAGTAGATTTTGTCAATACCCCTTTGGGTAGATATATTATTAAATAATAATAATAATGATAATCAAACAAGGAGTAAGAGTGCGAAAGTCCGCCGTCTGCGGACTCTCCACCACCAGCGATTATCATTATCAATAAGTTGTTCACTCGCTCTAGTTGCAGGCGAGCGATAATAGTTGCACCGCAAGCGCACGGCAGCAGGGTAAACGCATCTTGTCAATAACGAGGGGTTTTAGCACTGCGGACTCGGCTTTATTGTTGTTTATTGAGAACGATTTATCCACGTGTAGCGCTTTTGTCTCTGCTCAAACGCTATATATGGGAATTTAAAAATTAGATGCGTTTACCCTGTTACAAAGGTTGCGTTTAACCTATAGCAGATGGCAGATAAATAGAGGATCTTGGAGTCAGTAACATCTAACAAACTGGTTGAAAAGCTGCTGTTACCGTACCTGATGAATCGGCTATCCCTTCTATAAATTTAATTATGACTAACTTAGCCATACTAAACAACAAAAAGTTACAATTGTTGCAATTAACGCCACCCAGATAAACCTATTATCTTTCGTATTAACCTGACTCAAATCTACAGGTTCCTCTACGGCTGGCTTGGGTTTAGCGTACTTGATATCAGCGTTCGGATTAGCTTGAAAATTAATTGATTGATTTTCATCTAAAGCTGCCAAATCAGGGATTTTCACCATCCATTCAGGAGGGATAGTGAGTTTGGGAGCTTCGAGAATGAACAGCAAGCGCTTTGCTTGCTGGCGGGTTTCTTGGCGGGGATGGCGGGTGAGCGCACGGCAAAGCTCGATCGCCTTTTCTGTATTGCCAGAGGCTTCGTAGGCGGTCACTAACCACATCTGCACCTCACCGCCCAACCGGGAATTTCGATCGACTAAACCGGTAGCTGTTTCTAAACTCTGCACAGCTTGAGCATACCGGCCACTCTCAAAAGCTACTTGCCCAGCTTGGTACTCAGTTTGAACAATTTCTAACTTTTCTGAAGTCACGAGCACCCACCCAATTCACAAATATTACTTCCCAAATTCCCCAAACACTAGAATTCGCTGTTGTGTTGCGACATACCCGACTCGTTGTCGCGTTTGGAACCCAGCAAGTCTAACTGGTCTACTCTAATTATAGGTAGCGAGCGATTAGCTCCTGTACTGCGGTCTTGCCAGCGATCGAACTTCAAAGAGCCTGTTACTCCAATTTGAGAGCCTTTGCGAACGTAGTCAGCAGCGACTTGCGCTGTTTTGCCCCAGATTTCCAGATTGAACCAGTCTGGCTGATCGCTGTTCTTGGTTCTGCGATTCACTGCCAGCGTCAACTTGCACAGAACTGTACCCGACTCAAAATATTTTACGTCCGGGTCGCCGCCGACGCGGCCTACTAAATGCACAACATTAAGACTCATAAACTTTTTTGGGAATGTGGTCGATCGGTGATGTAGTTAAACAGTCCATACGGGCATTAGCCTCCAAACTGAACTTGGAACAACGCTTGTGAGGCTTCATCCTGATTGTACACCGAGTTAGGAGAACATATTGATGGTGGATGATTGGCAAGTCTGCGCTCAACCTGAGCTCGACAATGTACATTTCTGACTAGACTCAGGATGAAAAACGTAATAGAATCCACCTCGGTTACACTTTTGTAACAACATTATTGCACACAATAGTATTTTAGTTTTTGGGGGGGGTACGAATCAGTGGGTCTTCTCAATCGATTTTCGTTATCTAGAGATATGGGTATCGACCTCGGTACTGCTAACACGCTCGTTTATGTATCGGGCAAAGGTATTGTTCTGCAGGAACCTTCTGTAGTGGCGATCGACCAAGATTTAAAAATACCGCTGGCTGTTGGAGAAGAAGCCAAAAAAATGCTCGGCCGCACGCCAGGGAATGTCATAGCACTGCGCCCGCTTCGCGACGGGGTAATTGCAGACTTCGATACGGCAGAACTAATGCTCAAGACTTTTATCCGCAGGGTTCACGAAGGCCGAAGCTTAGTTTCGCCACGGATCATTATTGGCATCCCCAGCGGTGTCACCGGAGTCGAGAGGCGTGCTGTCATTGAGGCGGCGACTCAGGCCGGTGCTAGAGAAGTACGGTTAATTGATGAACCCATCGCGGCGGCGATCGGGGCTGGACTGCCTGTTGCTGAGGCGACTGGCAATATGATTATAGATATAGGTGGAGGTACTACGGAAGTTGCGGTTTTGAGTTTGCAAGGTACGGTGATCAGTGAGTCTGTGCGGGTAGCCGGCGATGAACTCAATGAGGCGATCGTCCAATACATGAAAAAAGTTCACAATTTGGTCATCGGCGAACGCACTGCTGAAGAAATTAAGATTCAGGTTGGTTCTGCATATCCAACTCCAGAGGATGACGATGTAATGATGGAAGTGCGGGGCTTGCACTTACTGTCGGGTTTGCCGCGAACTGTTACTATCAAGGGCCCAGAAATTCGCGAAAGTATGTCGGAACCGCTTTCAGTAATTGTGGAAGCTGTCAAGCGTACTTTGGAACGCACCCCGCCGGAATTAGCAGCAGATATTATTGACAGGGGAATTATGCTGGCTGGTGGTGGCGCGCTGATGAAAGGTTTAGATACTCTGATCAGTCACGAAACAGGAATTGTCACTCACGTGGCAGCCGATCCTCTGTGCTGCGTGGTTTTGGGAACTGGTAGAGTATTGGAAAACAAACAGTTGGAACGGGTTTTCAGCGGGCAGTCGTCGCGTAATATGTAGTTAACAAATTTGGGATTGTGGATTTAGAAATAAATACGGCTGCAATCTCAAATCTAAAATCCTGACTTAACAATTTTAGATTAGTGAAATTATGCTAAAAAATACATTCCGAAAGTGGTGGGATCTGCGGCTGCAAATTGCTCTTCTAGGTTTCGCTGTAACTGCCGCTTGGGGAGTTCGACAAACACAAGGTGCGGCAGTATTTGAAGTTTACAATTGGGTGACTCGTCCGTTTCACGCCAACGGATCAGCGCAAGAGGAACTCATCTCAGCGCGCACTCAAGAATTGCAAGCGCAGGTATTAGAATTAGACAATCAAAATCAGAAGCTAAAAGAGCTTTTAGGTTACGTGTCGGCTAAGAAACCAGCAGGGATTGTAGCTCCTATTGTGGGTCGCAGCGCCGACCACTGGTGGCAGCAAGTAACCTTGGGGCGCGGCAGTAACGATGGCATCAAAACAGATTTTACTGTGATGAGTCCGGGCGGTTTAGTAGGCAGGGTTGTCAGCGTTACTCCTAATACTAGCTTGGTGCTGTTAGTTAGCGACGCTACGAGTCAATTGGGTGTGGGAATTACCCGCAGTCGTCACATGGGTTTTATGCGCGGGAAAGGCGGAAATCAGGCGGTGATGGAGTTTTTTGAGAATGTTCCCAATGTCAAGCCTGGGGATGTGGTTTCAACTTCTTCTTACAGTCAGTTGTTCCCTCCTGGTTTGCCGGTGGGAAAAGTGGTTTCGGTGGATATGAATAAAACTCCGGCTCCAGAGGCTGTGGTTGAGTTTTCTGCACCGATGAATGCTCTGGAGTGGGCGGTGGTTTACCCCCACTCTAAGCAAGCCGAACCGAAGGATTCGCCGAGTCAATCTTCAGCAGCATCTGAGGGAGCACAGCAATAATGAAAGCTTTATCTCGGATGTCTTCGCGATCGCGCCAATTTCTCAATTTCGCCGTTACATTTCTATCTGTGATGCTGTGCATACTGATATTGCCCACTCGGATGCCGGGAATGGAATTGTTGGGAATTGGGCCTAACTGGCTGTTAATTTGGTTGGTAGCTTGGAGTATTAAGCGGAAACGTACAGTTTGGGGAGCTGCTAGCATGGGCTTGGTTTTGGGGTTTCTTCAAGATGCGATGACGGCTCCTCATCCCAGCCACGCTGTGAGTCTAGTTGTTGTAGGAGTCTTAACAGTTGTTTTGCAGAAAACCTGGTCGATTCCGGTAGATATTGTTGAGAGAGATCCGATTCCGATCGCGTTAATTGTGTTTGGGATGGCAGTGGTAGCGGAAACGGTGATGGGGCTGCAATTTTTTTCTATGGGCGATCGGGGTTTACTGGAAATTTGGAGCTATCACCAGCGAGTGGCTTTGTGTTCTGCTATTCTTAGCAGTCTTTGGGCTCCGGTGATTTATTTTCCCCTCAATCGCTTGTGGGAAATGACCAGGAATTTAGAAAAGTCTTAGTCATTAGTCATTAGTCATTAGTCATTAGTCATTAGTCAACAGTTAACAGTTAACAGTTAACAGTCAACAGTTAACTGGAGTCATTCTACTATGACTTGTTGGCGCGAACCTAATAAGTGATGAACGGCAATAATCAAGTCGGTGAGAATGAAATTAGGCTGGTGCTTTTGGAGTTGATAGCGGCTGCGAATTCCGCAGGTAACGGCAATTGTAGGTATTCCTAATGCTTTTCCTGCGAGGATGTCTGCTTCTGTATCTCCGATCATCCAAGCCGAACCCAGCGATGACTCAAATTCTTCTGCAACTTCAGCCAACAATTCAGTTTTTAAGGCTGTATAGTTGTGATAGGCGGCATCCGCCATCTGAGTTCCGCGAATGCTGGTAAACAGTCTGGCTAAACCGTAATTTTGTAACAGTTGAACGGCTTGATTTCTCGGCCGCAGGGTGACTAAAATCAGCCGCACGCCCCGGGAGTGCAGAAGTCCGATCGCCCATTGCACTCCCGGCTGGATACGATCTAAGTGCAACAAGTCTGGCTGATTGACAATCTGACTGACGCATCCGAGAAAAACGTGAATTTCTTCTCCCGACAAGCCGGAACTTTTGGCGATTTCAGCATCGGGCACTCGGTTTTGTTTCATTTGCCAAAACTGCTGTTTGCTGAGTATTTGAAGGTTGAGGTTGATTCCCCGATCGAGATAAGCTGCTTGAGTGTCGGCTAATCCTTGTTGATAGGTGGCATAGTAGCGATCGGACACATCGACTATGGGCCCGTCTAAATCGCAAAATACCGTCATCCGGGGGGACGAGTCAGCCTCTGATGGTAGCTTGTACTGAAGGTTTTCGGAGTCTTGGGCGACAGCAGTTAACATAAAACGTTAAGTAAATCTAGGGAGTTATACATTTCTTGACTGTAGCAAAAAATGTATAAGTTATAATACATAAATTTTAATGCTTTTATTAAAAAAACCTATGAATTTTTTGAGGATGGGGTTCAATAAGGGCCAGAGAGCCTGTGCGTGGATAAATTCAAGGGAAAAAGTGATTTTTGTGGCTGTTGATATGTGCTTTAGCCATTAAAGTTTAGAATTAAGTTTTTAGTCTTGTGTAATTTACCCATGCTCAAACAAAGCGATTTTGTTAGGAATTCGGACACTAATCGAGTAGAGGTGCTGTCCGAAGCACTGCCTTACATTCAACACTTTGCCGGTCGCACCATAGTGGTCAAATATGGCGGTGCGGCGATGAAAGATAGCAATCTCAAAGACAAGGTGGTTCGGGATATTGTGCTGCTAGCTTGCGTGGGGATGCGTCCGGTTGTGGTTCACGGCGGCGGCCCGGAAATTAATATTTGGCTGGAAAAACTGGGAATTGAGCCGCAATTCAAGGATGGTTTGAGAGTGACTGATGCGGCGACAATGGAAGTTGTAGAAATGGTTTTGGTGGGGAAAGTAAATAAGGAAATTGTTTCCTTAATCAACCAAGCTGGCGGCAAAGCAGTGGGATTGTGTGGCAAGGATGCCAATCTGATTCAAGCTCGTCCAGATGGCCGGGAAGGAATTGGATTTGTTGGTGAAGTCAGCGGCGTGAAAATCCAGATTTTGGAGTCTTTGGTGAACAGCGGTTATATTCCGGTGGTGTCGAGCGTGGCGGCGGATGAAAAAGGTCAATCTTACAACATTAATGCTGACACGGTGGCGGGAGAAATCGCGGCTGGTTTGGGAGCAGAAAAGTTGATTTTGATGACTGATACTGCGGGAATTTTAGAGGATTATCACAAGCCAGAGAGTCTGATTGCTAAGTTAGATATTCAAGAAGCAAGAGAGTTGGTTGAGTCGGGAGTTGTGTCTGGGGGGATGATTCCGAAAGTTAATTGTTGTGTGCGGAGTTTAGCTCAGGGTGTGAAGGGTGCTCACATTATTGACGGTCGAATTCCTCATGCTTTGCTGCAAGAAATATTTACGGATGCGGGGATTGGGTCGATGATTGTTGCTTCTGAGTTTAGCAGCGCGAACTTAAGGCCTAAGTAAGGCGTAAATCCTAGCGTGGGGAGGGCGGGTGCGTGAAATGGGTAAACTCGCTGCGATCGCGTATATCCTAACTAAACCTGCCCCTACCAACCTTTAGAAGGTACTTTTGGGAAATTACTTTAACTAATTCTAACCGTTGTTGAATTTCAGCTTTTCTTAAACTATGAGCAAACACTTTAGAGTTTTGGATTCTGTTGCGATTCTTAAGCCGATTTCAAATACGCGATTAGCGCTAGTGGAACCAGAATACGCCTTTATTTCTAGTTTGCCAGTTGGACTTGTGGGAACTATTATTGAAGTGTATGATATGGGAAAGGAATGTCAGTATTTGGTGGAGTTTGCTGATAGTCAAGGGAGTGAATATGCTATGGCTATGTTGAAAGCTGATGAAATTTTAGTTCTGCAATATGAACTTGCAGTTGCTTAGTAATGTGAGGAGAATAGAAGTTAGATAAGGGCGATTCCCTACGGGATAGCTGCGCTTCACGCACTTTCGGAAAATAAGGGCGATCGCCTTTTAGTTTTGCACTTAAATCGCGCCATCATTTAACGTGCAGTTTCAGCTTGAATTTCTCGAATAATAGTTGATATTTCTTCGGCTGACTCTAGGTGTCTAGCCAAAACTTGAGCAGTTTTGTCCAGCAAGCGTTCCGAAAAAACTTTAGCTAAGTCTTCCCGTAAGCCTTGCCCTATATAAAACTTAAGCAATGCTTCTACAGACATATCTCGATTCGCCGCTATTTTCTGAAGTGATGCTAAAGTATCTATTGGAATGTTTAGCGAGACTATTTCCGCTGTACGAGGTCGCAATTGCAATTTTATTTCTTCTTCAGAATTGTTCATAGAATTTCCTTTTAGTGCGGGTAGCAGGACGGGAAGAAATGATGCGTATTCGCAAGCTGCGTTCTATAGCGATCCTAAATCATTTGTATAATTCTGGTAGGGGCAATCCCCCCGTGGTTGCCCCTCTCTATCTGGGGTAGGCACAGGGGCACTACCCCTACAAATTTTGTGAATCATTTAGGATCGCTATACATAAACAACCAGTAATAGGCGTTGAGTGCGGGAGTAACCGAGGATAAAGTTACGCTGTTCGTCATTAGCCGTTGCATCTCCCTCCTGATAGAATGGATCGAAGAAAACTTCTGCGGCTTCTTCAAAGCTAACGCCATGCTTTTCTAGGTTAATCTGAAATTTGTTTGTGTCCCATTCAAACTCAACGCCTTGAAGTCTGTACACACTATCCAGGCTTCGATATTAACATTATTTAAATAAGAGCGATCGCACTTTCGGACAATAAGGACGATTCCCTACGGGATAGCTCCGCTTCACGCACTTTCGGAAAAAGAACAATTGCGCTACACTCAAGACATTATGAGACTGCTTTGAGGTATTGCGTTACAGGCTTCAAATCGATGTCATCGTTGGAAGTCAGTATTTTAAATAAATGACGCGGGATGCCGGCTGCAATCAAAACTTCCAAATCGCGATCGAGCTTTGAGCAGTTCTCATAAATGCCGACTTGCCTGACTTACGCAAGCTAAACAGGCCTTTCATTCTCCCGCGAACTAATTGCAGAAAGCGATCGCCCATTGATAGAGTTTCAGTGCTACACTAAAATTACAGCCTTGTTCGGTGGCAATTACGTGATACCCTACTTGCACGAGGAAAATACATGGTAACTACGCTCGAAATTGACAAAACTCTTCTTCAAGAAGCCCTTGATTTGAGTAACCATCAAACACCTACTACATTAATCGAAGCAGCTTTACGCGAGTACATCCAACGTCGCAAACAATTAAAAATATTAGAATTGTTTGGTACTATTGAATACGAGGAAGATTATAACTACAAGCAACAGCGACAAACAACATGAATGTTCTTGTTGATAGTTCGGTTTGGTCGCTGGCTTTGCGGCGTAACACAACAAATGATGCGATCGCGATCGTTAAAGTCCTACGCGATTTGATTGCAGATGGACGAGTTGTTTTACTGGGGGCTATTCGTCAGGAGGTGCTTTCTGGGGTGCGCTACAAGGAACAGTTTATTCGATTACAAGAGTATCTTCGTGCTTTTCCTGATTTAGAGCTAACAACTGAAGATTATGAGTTAGCCGCAGAGTTTTTCAATACCTGTCGCAGTAATGGCATTCAGGGTTCAAATACTGATTTTCTGTTATGTGCCGTTGCTCATCGTCGTGGTTACAGCATTTTCACTACTGATAAAGATTTTGAGAATTTCCGATCGCACATTCCTGTTGTATTGCTATGAGGGTAATTTCTCAGTTTATATCTTAACTTAGAGATGCCGATCGCACTTTGGGATTTGAGATGTCCGAGGGCCGATCGCACTTTGGGAAGGAAAGGGCGATCGAGCTTTGACGAGTCCTCATAGATGCCGACAAACTGGCTTACGCAAGCTAAAGATTCATCTTTCGGGTCATTGGTAGTAATGTCGGTAATTTCTTTGCTATACTTAAAGCATCGTCCGAAAGCGTTTAAAAGGAGCAAGAGTGTCAGCCAAAGATTACTATCATCCAGTTGTGAAACAGGCACTTGTTAAAGCTGGCTGGAAAGTTACTCATGACCCGTTGTTATTGAAATGGGCTAAGCGAAAACTATTTGTAGATATCGGAGCAGAAAAACTGATTGGCGCTGAAAATAATCAGTCTAAGATAGCTGTTGAAGTTAAAAGTTTTATCAGTGACTCTAAAATTTTAGATTTAGAGAAGGCTTTGGGACAATACATTCTTTATCAGAAAATTTTAGAACAAACTGAACCGGAAAGAACGCTCTATCTTGCCATACCTGCGATGTCTTTTGAGGAGCTTTTTATTGAAGATAAGTTTGCCGATCTTTTATTGGTCGATAATCATTTGAAGTTGATTGTTTTTAATCCACAAATAGAGGAGATTGTTAAATGGATACCCTAGTAGATTGCCGCCAGATTGTTAAAGGGATTCTCACTGAATACTCAGGGTTTTTTGCTTCTGAAATTGAGGTACAAAGTCAAGTAATTTTCGATTTAGAGAACGATCGGTATATGTTACTATCAATGGGATGGTTTCAGGGGAGAAGAATTCACGATTGTGTTATACACATGGATATTATCGACGGTCAAGTTTGGATTCAAGCCAATAATACCGATCGCTCGATCGCTGAAGAATTAGTAGCAGCGGGCATTCCCCCTAAGTTAATTGTTTTAGGACTTCAACCGCCAGAAGTAAGAGCTTATACAGCTTATGGCGTACCAAATTCCATACAGTCTCAAGAATTATTGCAAGTGGGTTAAATTTGCAGGGGAAGAGCGATCGCCCTTTTGGTTATTTGGAGGAAAAGGGCGATCGCACTTTCGGACAATAAGGGCGATCGAGCTTTGACGAGTCCTCCTAGATACCGACTTGCCTGACTTACGCAAGCTAAAGTAGCAGCGAAGGATGGATTTGGGACAAGAGACGGACGATCGCACTTTGGGACAATAAGGGCGATCGTACTTTCTCTAACTTTACTTAACTGGCTTCCAACTATTGAGAGATTCCCGAATCGAACTTAATTGGCTGAGGTACTCAATAAGCTTGGCTTTTTGATACTCAAGACGAGCTAGAATTTCCGGCGCTTCTGCTTCTTTCGTTTCCCGTTCCTTCAAAACGCGATCGAAGTCATTCTGAAACCTGTTGATATAATCATTGATTTGCCGTTCTGCACTTCGGAAATCAGCTTCCACCTGTTTTCCAATGACTCGCTCTAACAGTTTTTTATTTCTAGCTGTCTGCTCATCTATTTTGCGGTTGATCGAATCTAATGTTTGGCGTAAATCAACTTCAAAGAAGGAGCGATTTTCCGTTACAGGAACATCAGCATGATAGACTTCATCTGAATTGCAACAGCGACTTTTTCTCCCTGTTTCTTTCTTGCTAGTTCCGACAACTACTGCTAATTGGACATCTTTAATCCGTGCATCAATTCCGGGAAAATCAAAGCTGGGAAATTGAATCGGGTTGATGTTTAGTTTCACCTGCAAAGCATCGCCCAGATAAGCAGACAGTTCATCTGAGATTTTTTGGATATCTTTTTGAATTATTTTGGCTAACTCTTTGCGAATATTTGTTCCATCTCGAACAAGCTCATCTTGAGTATCTATCCACCAATTATGAATGTGTGGCGCACAAAACTCATTGATAGTTTCAACAATTTTCCCAGCTTCTGCCTTCGTTTTACACCGGATAATGCACGGATCGAACTCTTCACTATCAACAATCTGTTCAGAGGCAGAGGTACTGAAAGCTTGTGGAATAGACTCACCCAGTATATCCAACAAGGATGCACCTAACTTAAAGACTCTCCCTAGGCTTTGACCAAAGCCAGGGATTAATTCTAATACGGCTTCTCCCATGTCTCCTACTCTTTGTCCCCAGCCTATATTATCAGATGTTGCTGGTGGTAGTTGACGACTTTGTTGAGTTTTTTTTGGCTTTGGAGAGTTGGCGGAACGAGACTTTGCAATTTTATCTATCTCACTGGCTATCTGAGCTTTAGCCTCATTAGCAAATGTGGTAATGCCTTGACTAAATCCTTTGATTAGTGTTTGCTTCTGTTCCTCTACAGTTTTCTTTACAGATTCAATGTTCGCCCTCGCATTCTCCGAACGTCTTCTGTAGTCTTCTACTTTTTCTTTTAGGGCTTCAATTCCTATTTCCCAACCCCTAATCTGTGTATTCTGAGTATCCTCAATTGCCTTAGCAGCTTTATCAAGTTCTGCCACAACCTCACTCAATAGATTCCAGCCTGAATTTTGCGTAATCCTTTGAATGACTGTTTCTTGAATGCTCGGAATACCGCTATCTTGCAAAGCTCTTGGTGCAATCTCTTCAGGTAAAGGAATTACTCTCCTACCTTTTTCATCTCTCTCAGCATATTTGGCACTAAAGAAATCCTCAAAATCTTTTATCTCCTTTTCAGTTGCTTTTCCTTGCTGAATCAGTTTCGCTAAAAGTCCTTGTCGAGAACTAGCAGGGTAAATAACTGGATTGCAAAAGCCAAAGCCAACTAACTCTCGCTCTAAATCTTTAATGACATCAACAATTTCTTTGTCTCTCTCTGTTTTTTGGTCAACTTTATTCAAAATAAAGTAAATTTTTCCCGTGTTCTCAGCTATAAAATCCTTACGATTTTCAACTACATCCTTAAACAAATCAGCCACTGCATTATCTTTGTAGGAAGCGTAGTTTAAAATAAACAGGATGGCATTGCAGGTTCGCAGTGCTTCTAGTGCTGTCTGCTTCAGTTCATTTATGTTGAAGTTTGCAGACTCCCACTCATTAGGGCCGGGAGTATCAACTAAGGTAAAGCCTGTGAGAGAAGATAATTGGCTAATTGCTTCAATCGGATGCTCTATCTCAAAGCGTGTAGTGTTATCAGGATTGCCTTGTTCTCGGATTTCACGGGTACGCTGCAGGAATTTTTGCTGAATTTCGCCAGCGCCACCCTCAACAAGAATGACTGGTTTCTTTTGTCCTTCTCGATACTCTAAAAGTTTAGGAGTTTCGCCTGGTTTAATGTGTCGGACATCTGTGCGGCAGATAGTACAGGCGGCCGTTTCACTCGCCAGTACATCAGCACCGATGATAGAATTTAAGAAGGTGCTTTTGCCAGCTTTCATTGCTGCTATGACGGCTACTTGATACTTCTGATCTTGCAAAGCCTTTAAAGCTTTGTTGATTTCATCTTCAATGCTTTGTAGTCCTTGACTTTCATCTCCCTGAATGCGGAGTCCGTCACGGAATTCTTTGAGATATTTTAAGAGGAAAGTGCCTGTACTGTCAATGCTGGTGTATGCTGCTTGAAATTCTTGAGAAGACATAAGTTAATAATCTTGATTGAATAAAATATGAGAACAGACACAAAGATAATTGCCTGAGCGTTTCCAGTCGGTTTTAACTGAGGTATTGCACCATTCTCAATAAGCCTTTTAGGGACGGGCAGGATGCCCATCCCACGAAAAATTCACTCTTTGTGGAACGGACGGGCAGGATGCCCATCCCACAAGAAATTCACTCTTTGTGGAAGGGACGGGCAGGATGCCCATCCCACAAGAAATTCACTCTTTGTGGAACGGGCATCTTGCCCGTTATTGACAATGGTGCAAACTGAAGTCCCTGGCGCGAGTCAATGTTTAGTCGTCAGAAAAAGCCTTGCTAATCCCGTAAAATGCCAAACCTGCTAATGCACCTACGGCTATACCAACGGGCCCAGCAGCAGCACCAATACCAGCACCTCCGCCAACGGCACCAACTGCCGTCAAACCTGTAGCAGCTACCACACCAGCACCCGCAGCAGCACCCGCAGCAGCGGAACCTGCCGCTTTCGCTATTTCATCACCTTTAGCCATTGAAATACCTCAGTGTAAGGAACAAAAACTAACTTTTTGACTAACGAAAGTTAACTAAACAGGCAAAATTTGAAATATCACGATCGCACTTTCCCGCTTTTCTAAGTATTTGCACTTAGATGATGAGTCGGTAATTTAATACTAGACTACCTATTGTTAGCAAACAACTAACAAACGCTAGCAATTTCGGTTATGCTATCGTTAGCCACATCTCAACACACCCGACAATGGCATCAAAAGAAGACTTATTTGCCGAAGCCGCCAAACACTGGGACTTAGAAAGGCTGTACCAAGCTTTTGCAGAAGCTAAACGGCAAATCTCTCCTCGATCGCGCAGGGGACTCACAGAAACAGAAAAACTCTACCTGCGAGGATTGCTTTCCGGTTGCAGTCCCGCCGAAATCGCCCGCCAACTGTTTCAGAGTTCCAAAAGTGCAGAGGTTTATTTATGTAAAACTTTATACCAATATGTTAAAAAACTCGCAGATGTACCTAACGAACCTGTAGGAAATTGGCGCAATATTTGCGATCGGCTACAGGAAGCCGGATATAAAACTCAGTCTTCTCCTGAATTTAAAATAAATAATTCTGTACCTACAGAAGCATTAATAAAGATAGTTAATATAGGTTTTAAAGAAAGTACAGTATCAATTGATATCAACATTCGACTAGAATTCCCCTCAACTTCAGAAACTCCGAAAAAAGAAGATTTGGATAAAGAGGATTAGATGGGCGATCGCCCCTATAACTAATCTAACTGAAGGGATCTCGCCCCTCAACCACCAATCTTATAGAAAAGCTTTGCGCTCTAATCATACCCTCAACCAAACAGTATAAATGGTATAATTATAATCCAGAGCGATTCCTTCACATGGGAGGTTTTAAAAATGAGATTTATCAATCCCAAAACAGATTTGGCATTGAAAAAAATCTTCGGCGACGAACAAAACAAAGAAATCCTCATCAGTTTTCTCAACGCCATCCTCTACCAAGGTAATTCGGCGATCGAATCTTTAGAAATCCTCAATCCCTATCAACCTCCCAAAATTAGAGGAGTTAAAGATACTTACTTAGATATCCGAGCCAAGCTGAATAACGAGCCAACAGTCATTATCAAAATGCAGGTATTGAATGTAGAAGGCTTTGAAAAGCGGATCTTGTACAATGCTGCTAAAGCTTATTCGATTCAACTAGACACGGGAGTAGATTACACGCTACTCAATCCGGTAATTGCCTTAACTATTACTGACTTTGAAATGTTTCCCAATCTCGACAAAGTAATTTCCCGCTTTGTCCTCAAAGAAAGAGATTATCTGGTTGACTATCTAATTTACGATATCGAGTTAGTGTTTGTTGAATTACCGAAATTTGGCAAAAAATTAGAAGAATTAGAAACTCTAACCGATAAGTGGATATATTTTCTGAAAAATGCCAAAAGTTTAGAAGTTGTACCGGAACAAATGGGAGAAGTCCAAGCAATTCAGAAAGCTTTTGAAGTTGCCAATCGCGCCGATTTAACCCGCGAAGAGTTGGAAGATTTAGAACATCAGGAAATTTACATACAAGACCAGCGGAATGCTACTATTAAAGCTGTGAAGCAGGCTGTGAAAGCAAAAGCGATCGACATTGCCAAAGGACTTCTGGATGTGTTAGATGAAGCAACAATTAGTCAAACAACAGGATTGAGTATGGAGGAAATTCAAAAGTTGAAACAAGCCAGGTAAAAAGCGATCGACTATCAAGAATCCTTCGACACTTCCTCAAACTCTTCAGCATCCCCCGGCAAACCCGAACCCTCGCTACCCCTCAACCGTGGCGATTCCCCATTACTCGCACCCGCACCGTAAACCCCAGAATACCTATCCTCCAAACCCGAATCCCTCAGCGAAATCGCACTTCTTTGACTCGGCGACAATCTATCTGTCGATCGGCGATTTGTCCCAGAAATCGGCGGCTTCCGAGTTAAAGTTTTCCAAGCAGCCTTAACCCCAGTCACCAGGCTGCGAGTAGTTACCTGCACATTTTGCGCCTGCTTTTTGGCGCTACCAATACTTCGATCGACCTGTTTGACAACCTCGCCCGCACTTTGTACTCCCTCGCTGACATCATCCGTCAACTCGCTAATTTCCAGCCCCGTCAACCGAATCGCCTCCAAAGTGGGCGGAAATTCGCGAGAAAGCGTGTCAGCGAGCTTTTCCACGCTGCGGGCCGCCCGGGCCAGCGCTTGCACTGCAGGTATTAAAGTCACTAAAACAGCAGTCAGGCTAACTGCCACTAGCAAAATCGAAAGTCCTAGCCAAAATATGGGATCACTCACTTGAATCTCGGATTGGGGGTTGAGAATTTCATGCCATTTAGCGGATGGGAGGGCGCGACGGGGGACTCACTTCAGCTTCAGTTTCCGCCAGTGTTTGGCGTTCCCGCTGAGTCGCTTCCAAACCGGCCGCGATCGCCTCTTTGAGTCTAATCAAAGTTTCGTCCCAATTTCGGATTGCAGTTTCAGAAAGTCGATCGGCCTGCAACTGCACGCTAGTCGATAAATCCTCCGCCAACTCCGGCAAAGCATCGGCCGATTTTTTCAATATCTGCCGCGTCTCCTTGCCCGGTCGCGGTGCCATCAGCAAGCCAGTCACGGCCCCGATCGCAGAACCCACAAGCAAACCGCCAATAAATAATCCTGAACGTTTAGTTGACATTTTTATAACTTCTCTCCATACACCAATTTTAGGGGCGTTTGCCCGATCGCAGCCCTTTACAAAGGTAGAAATATTGTTGAAAATCCTACGGAGTTAGCACGGGCGGCAGTTTTAGGATAGCTTACCTCAAACGTCGATCGCGCCTGGGCCAAAGCATCCGTCCCAAACCCAGCAATCCCAAAAGTTGCTGAACCTGTTGCAGTTGCAATTCTAGTTGTTGATAACGCCGTCGCAGTTGGCGAGTACCTTGCTGCCTTTTACCAAGGAAATCCGGCGACGTACTGAGGACATTGCTGCTACAGCGTTCGATTGCTGCGATCCGAAGTTCCAAACGTGCGATCGTCCGCCTAATTTTCCCCACCTTCGCAGCGATATAAAAACAGACAAGAGATATCATTAAATTGATAATTACCACACCAGCCAGCATTATTTTACCTGCTTTCAACTAATCCCTTTCACCATCTCAATAACCTGTCAGTCGTCTTCAGACGACTTAAGCTTTGAGGCAGGGGTTTAAACCCCTGCCGGACTGCCGGACTGCAACAGCCCCAAGATACCCCTTGTAAAAGTTTTAAGCCTGAGACATGGCAGGCAAACAAACCTTAGTACCGCCCAAGCCGCAATAACCGTTCGGGTTTTTAGCAAGATACTGCTGATGATAGCTTTCTGCGTAATAAAACTCAGGAGCATCAATAATTTCAGTAGTAATCTTGCCATAACCGGCCGGAGTCAAAGCCTGCTGGTAGGCATCGCGCGAAGCTTCAGCTAGCTGCTTTTGGCTGGCTGAATATGTGTAAATTCCCGATCGATACTGAGTACCCGAATCATTGCCCTGACGCATTCCTTGAGTAGGATTGTGACTTTCCCAAAAAACTTTGAGCAGCGTTTCGTAACTAATTACTTTCGGATCGAACACAACCAGAACTACTTCATTGTGTCCCGTCATCCCGCTGCAAACTTCGTTGTAAGTAGGATTCGGAGTAATCCCCGCCGCGTAGCCAACAGCCGTCGAAAAAACTCCATTTTGTTGCCAAAATTTGCGTTCTGCTCCCCAAAAACAGCCCAGGCCAAACAAGGCAGTCTCCATGCCGTTTGGAAAGGGAGGTTTGAGCGGATTGCCGTTAACAAAGTGACTTGCCGGTACCGACATCGACTCTGCCCGTCCCGGTAATGCCTCTTGGGGAGAGGGCAGGCTCGACTTTTTGCCAAATCCAAATAGCACCATAAGTTTGTGAGGGGATCTCTGATAAACGTCTTTACCTTACTTAATAATATCAGATGTATACTGAAAATAGTGGCCCTCTTAAAGGTAGAAGCTAAAAACCAGAAGGCCGATTTTTTTTACGGAAGGTTTTTGGTGATATTGCTCACTGCTAACTTAGTTTTAAATCACATTAGGGAGTGTTCTACGTCACCAAAACATACTTAAAATATCACTTATTGTTGAGGTATAAATCACGCGGATTTTAGGCAAAACAGCCGATTATTAAAGGTATGGTGTTGTAGTAGTTATTCAATACCATTTATTGGGAGTGTGTAGAAATGGCCGCTAAACCTTGCAGTCAACCTTTAAAATCTAATCCGTTTATTACTTACCGCGACCCAATTACAGGCAAGTGGATTGTCGTAAGTCAAAATTTGCCCCAAGCCGCAGAACAAGCACAGCTAGCAGCCGCTTGAGTTTTCCTCTTAATTTTATACCTGAAAAATCAACTATAATTTCAGATTGCGTAGGGGCGGGTTTTACCAACCATCTATGTCGGAAACGAATAATCTGACAAACCCGCCCTCCCAAGACGAACAATCCAAATGTACATTTTTTCCATTCGTTCACAGACAGCGTTGATGTAGATTATTCATTGTGTGGGGGCGGGTTTATCTAGATTGTTTGCGCTTCTTAAATATTATTGGTAAAACCCGCCCCTACGGGTATTTATGGTTATTTAATCGGAGTTAATTTCATCTCTTTTTGCAGTTCCAAATACCGATAGAGATATTCCGAAACTATCCCGTGCAAAAACAAGTCGCGTGCCGCATTAAACGGACTGTTTGGCGCTAGCGGATGGCGATTGACAATTACATGATTCCAGTCGCAATTTCCGATAATCTCGCTGACGTACACTCCGAAGTTTTCATCTAACTGAAGCGACATCACTGCTCGCGCAAATTCGTCGCTAGTCAAACACAAAGAATAAAAAACTTTAAACAATTCGATCGCCGATTCTAAATCCAGAATGTTTAGCCATCTGCGTTTTTCAAAATCTATGGCAACTTCTACAGGTTGAATGCTATCATAATTTATTCCCCGTTTTTTGACGACTTGCAACCAGTTAGGATTTGTCAGCATTGCCTGGTTGTAATCCCAGACAAAGTTATAGAGAATTAAGTCGTGTTCGAGAAACGCATTCTCAGCTAAATCGCTAACAGTGCGCGGATAAAGCTTTGACTTTTCTATCTGGGTGTCGGGGCCGTTGTCAATCAAGAAGTTGATAATGTTGGAGCCGATGCAGATGTGTCGGACAATTAAATAACAAGCTTCTGGCGATACAAAATTATTTAGGAAAAATGCAGCCGATTTGTGCATTAAAGTGTAAGCGCGGAATTGAAATGGCAACAGGCGCTTTGTTGTCATAATTACCGCCAGCAACAAGTTAGCAATTACTTTGATCGGAATCAGCAAATAACTGCGAGTCCAGTTTTGCAAATCCCGGATCATGTAGGCTTTTGCCACTAAATCGACGGGAATAGATCGATCGCAAAACAGCACATCCCAAACATTCGGATCTCGGCGGTTGTAGGGTTTAGTAGCGTAAGGAATTTTTCGCTCATCTGGGAGATTTTCGGTATCTTGTTTTTGCAGCTTTTGCATTAGCCTATTTCCTCCAATTGCAGCAAATATAAACGAGCAGTAACGCGAGCGGTTTTGACAATGCGACGGGCAATATCATCTGTCATCCATTCGGCATTAATCAAATTTTCCAGTTTGGCTAAATGCGACTCGTCATTCGATCCGTGATAAGCTAAAAACGATACTTGTTCTGATTGCAAACCGAGAGTTTCTTGAATTTGTCTTGCCCACTTTCCCGCCAACTGATTGCCCAAACCTTCGATAATAAACATACTGCCAATTAAATCAACCGGATTGTCCCGCGATGCTTGGTGAAAGATAAAAGCTGATAGCGCTTCGCTGCCAATATTCTTATCATATTCCACAATTTTTGCCAATTCACCGCCCACAGAAACATAATTTTGTTCTAGCATTTGATAGTCGCGATGTTCGTCTTGGGCATGGCCGATAAAAGTCGATCGCAGGCGAAAGTCACTCATGTTAGAAGCAGCGCGAGCAATCCAGCGAGCTCCCTCTACAACTTGCGGCCGGAGATTGCACAGCAAAGCTTGATAATCTTCTATTGTAAACTCTCCGCGGTACAATTTGCGGACAATAGGAACAGAACGAATTTCGCGCTCGAACTTCAGCCAAATCCAGGCTAACTCCCGCAACAAATAAGCTTGCGGAGAGTTGGGGTGTTCGGGTTTAACGCTTTCGAGAGGCGAAGCTTCCGGAACCTCATGAAAGTTAGAGAATTGAGAAATCATAGGCTTATGGGTATTTTCCACAGCAGTTAACATCATATATGCCGTTGTAAAGCGCCCGCTTTCCGGGACAAAACAAAAGATTTTCTGTCCCGGCTGCAACTTGCCCGAATTGAACAATTCCTCTAACATTAAATAAATCGAGGCGCAGCCTGTATTTCCCCGTGTGTATAAGTTGGTAAACCATTTTTCTTCAGGAATCATGCAGCCTGCTTGTTCCAGAAGTTCTACAATTTGCCCCCGGAAAAAGTGAGACGAATAGTGGCACAGCAGCCAGTCGATTTCCTGCGGACAAACTCTCCCGGCTTTAATCAACCGCAGCCAACCTTCAACGCCTAATTTCATTACATTGTCCAGCAAGCGAATATTTTGCCGCAAGTCAAAAGCTCCTGCTGTGGCTGCATCGAGGTAGGAGGAATAATCCAGCCAGCTTTTAGTGGATGTTTCGTTGGCTAATCCTGAATACATACAAACAGGATAAGCATTGGCGTGAGAAACGAGTTCAATCCATTCTATTTTTAAACTAATTCCTGTTGCGCTGGGATGGTTTTGGAGCAACAATGCTCCGGCACCGTCGGAGAGCATCCAGCGGAGAAATTCTGTATCGAAAGGCAGGATTTTTCCCGCTTGCAGTGAAGTCTCTGTTTCAAATTTGGTGTTTTTGAACAGGCGCGAGGGAAATTCGGAAGCGACGGCAATGGCGGTTTGTTTTTTGCCGAGTTCGATTTGAGAGGCGGCGTAATTTAAAGCACTAACTCCGGCACAGCAAACTCCTTGAGTTGAGACTATTTCTAGGGGAGATAATTCGGAAAGTTCCCCATGTACTGTGCTGGCAAATCCCGGTACTAATAAATCTGGTAAAGTAGTAGCGCAGGCCAATAAGTCGATCGCCCCTGGTTCCAGATTTGACTGAGAAATCGCGTCACGGACGGCAAACGCTGCCATTTGGCTGTTAGAATATAGTGTTTGCTGCTGTTTGTCGATCGCGTAGTAGCGCTGTTGAATCCCGTTGCTGTTGAGAATTCGCTGCCTGACTCTCGAAGGGCGCGAGGCAATTTTGCCAAGATATTCTTCCATATCATCATTATTAATCGGTTCTCCCGGCAAAAATTTTCCAATCCGATTGATATAAGCACTGTACATGGCGTAAACCTCCAAAGTTGCTAATTTAGTCGGGTGCGTTGGTTTCTTAAATCAAGCCAGAAAACATCTAAAATTGATTGTGCTTTGGGAAGCAGTGAAGTTGCAAGGAGGAAGCAGCTATCTTGTAGAGTCGCCGGAAATCAGGCAAGTTGAGCAACAGCGACAACAAGTTACCTGAAGCGGGGTGAAGTTTTATGTAATTGAGCCAATATGTAACTAGAGTTCCTTCGCAGCTTCCCGACTGAAATGGATATTGCAAAACTAGATACTTGGTATTCTCCTTCTCAACGCCGCACGGTTGTTTCGCTGTTGATGAAACGAGTAGGCGTAACTCGCACTAGGGCTGAATGCTTTATCAGGCTTTGGGTTTACTTATCGGTGAAACAGCTTCAGGAAAGCCAGCCCCGTCTCAAACCACCGCTGGCGAAACTGGAAGTGCCAGCAACAGAAGTGCAGTGCACTCACCGGGAAGCCGCCGAACTATTTTACTGCGATTCCGATCGCGGGAGCGATCGCGCCGCCGGAATGATGTTAGATAAATTAGCAGCACTCGGATTAATCGCAAAACACTTTGATGGTAACGCTACGGCAATTCAAATTCAACCAGTTTCAGAAATTTTAGAAACCGCCGAACCTCAAAAGCCTGTACAACTCGAATTAGATGATTTCAACCCTCGGTGCGACGCAATTATCGTTGCCAATTTATTAGCTACCAATTACAACTGGATGAACCGCAACACTAACGCCGTTCCCCACAAAATTGCTAAAATCCTGCGGCTTTTGGCCGATAAATACTCAAAGGGAATGCGAGTTTTGCGCCGCTCAGATAATCTCAATCCAGTCGGGTTTTACTTACTTTATCCCACAGCTAGCGAATCAGAAGTCAATTTTTTTAACGCTCCTAGCAAAAGCCTTCATTTAAGTTCTATTTCCGATATCGATCCTTTCAAGATGGCGCTACCAGGAGATCAAAATTGCCAGTCAGTATTTGTCCGCAGTTGGATGATCGATCCGCAGTATTTGTCAGAATACCGCATTGCTTTTCTCGAAGACGCACAAAAAGTTTTAGGCGAAATGCAAACAGATTTTCCCAATCTTTGCGACTTGTACACCCTGATGATTCACCCCATGTACGAAAAACAGTCCCTGGCTTTGGGATTTCAGAAGACTAGCAGCGATAGTCAATTATCTGTTTATTGGATGTATCTAGCATTGGATAGATTTTTAGCGTTGGATATCAAGGAAGCATTAGTTAAACTGTAAGATGATTCGGCGATGATTCGGCGGTTGAAACCGCTCCTTCTCAAACAAAGTCCGCCTACGCGGACTAAGAAATAAGGAGGATATTCTACTCGTTACCAGGCAGAGCCTGGTAACGCAGCTCCACAGGCTCTGCCTCCAATTTTCGCAAGCAAGCGAGGCAGAGCCTCTGTACTTCGGTTCCCAGGCAGAGCCTGGGCAACCAGTTAATCGCCGAATCATCTTGTCTATAAAACTTCCCGCCCCAAATAGGGTTGTAAGGCTTCCGGCACTTTTACAGTTCCGTCTGGCTGCTGGTAATTCTCCAAAATTGCCGCCATTGTCCGGCCCACAGCTAAACCGGAACCATTGAGGGCGTGAACGAATTGAGTGCCTTTTTTACCCGCTTCTTTAAAGCGAATATTTGCCCGCCGCGCCTGAAAATCTGCCACGTTGGAACAACTCGAAATCTCGCGGTATTTGCCCGCCGATGGCAGCCACACCTCTAAATCGTAGGTTTTGGCGGCCGCGAAACCTAAGTCGCCGGTACACAGTGCGATCGCCCGATAAGGCAATTTCAGCGCCTGCAAAACTCCCTCAGCATCCTGCACTAACTTTTCGTGCTCTGCCTCGGAGGTACTCGGATGCACAAGTTTTACCAATTCAACTTTATTAAATTGGTGCAATCGAATTAATCCCCTCGTATCTTTGCCGTAACTGCCAGCTTCGCGGCGAAAACAAGGAGTGTAAGAACAGTGATAAATTGGCAACTCTTCGGCTGTCAAAATTTCACCTCTGTACAAATTGACAACCGGAACTTCGGAAGTAGGAATTAACCACAAATCATCTTGGTCGCACTTGAAACTTTCTTCAGCAAATTTGGGTAATTGACCCGTAGCAGTGAGGGATTCTGTGTTAACTAAAAATGGGGGAATTACTTCTACATAACCGGCTTTTGTGTGGCGGTCTAGCATGAATTGAATAATCGCTCTTTCCATGGCTGCACCAGCTCCCATTAAGCTCACAAAGCGGGGCTGAGCAATTTTTACTGCCCGTTCAAAGTTGAGAATTCCTAATTTTTCGCCGATTTCCCAGTGCGGCAAAATACCGGAATTTTGGGGAATGTATTCGTCTCCCCAGCGCCGGATTTCGACGTTTTCCTCTTCATTTTTGCCGATCGGCGTTGAGGAACCCGGCAAGTTTGGCAGCGGTAGCAATAAAGCTTCTATTTGAGCTTTTAGGTCTTTTTCCTCTGCTTGCAATTCGTTCGATTCAGTGCCGACTGCGTTGCCTTCTGCCTGCAGTTCCTGAATTTCGGGAGATTCGAGGGGTAAACCCGATTTTCTTTTTTGACCGATGAGTTTGGCAATTTCGTTGCTGCGGGCTTGTAGTTGCGATCGCTTGCCTTCCAACTCCCGCTGCTGTTTGTCTAATTGGACGATCGGCTCGATTTCATAGTTACCTCCGCGCAGGTTGAGGCTTTCTTGCACGGCTTGCGGGTTTTCTCGGATTAATTTGAGGTCTAGCACAGATTTATTCTAAATCTTAAATTTTAGATCGGCTGGGACAGAACGAGATGATATAAAAGCTTTGTTAATCATTGGCATATTAAATCATAATTTATTCTGACCTAAAATCGTCGTTGGGTGTTACCCCTGAAGGGTGACACCCCACAAATGTATGTTATAGTTGCAAATATTAGTAGATGCACCCTGATAATTTTCTACCCCAGCCAGCGATGGTAGGGGTTTTTTTGTTGTGTGGCATGGAATTGAAGCCCTGAATGCACTATCAGTCTAAAAAAACCCGGTTTCTCGCGATTATCGTCTCAAATGAGGCAATTACGTCAAGAAACAGGGTTTTTGCGTCCTGGACTAGGTTAGGATCGCGAATTAAATAACTTACAATTTTAATTGTTATTGTGGGATGGGCGTCCCGCCCGTCCAAAAAGGACG
>NZ_JAUBTV010000069.1:0-8046 GCF_036705145.1 Microcoleus sp. B5-D4
TTAGTGCCGATGGCGCGGAGACGATAGAAAGTCGGCTCGATGCCGCCGAACTTCAAATCACGATACTGAAAAAGAAGGTAGCCAAACTTCAATCGGCCGTTGGTGCCGGAAAGTTCAAAAACTCGAATAACGTCTTTGACCTGCTAGTTTGAGTTTGAGTTTGAGTTGGCATTTTTACGAGTAGCCGCCTACAGTTGGCGGCTACGCCAGAAAATACAGGCAAAGATACACTCGAAAGTACGAAAATTAACCCCAAAAGTTCAGTCAATTTAAAACCCTATCAGGGATTGCATTTTGAAGAGTAGCGGCAACAGTTTGAGAAATTGATGGTACACTAGAGATAGCGGTTATTCACCTTACTCACAGGAATAACCGCTATCTCTAGTGCTTGGCTAGTGATTTAATGCCGCGATATACCCTTCCGGCGAGGGGACTTTTCAGAAAAAGTCTAGAAAATAAGTTAAATTTGGTTCAGGTTTTTAGGATTTTTGTTGTCTCTCTCACTAGCTAACGCTATTTAGGGACAGCGAGAGCCTTTTTTTTTGCCTGCGGGTGCAAGCGGGTTAATCTCTGCTACCCTGTCGCTGTCTAGAATTTGTCTAGAGAATATTCTCTTTAAAATAAGCTAGCTCAACGCCTGAAACGACGCAAATATGTTACCTAACTAGAAAAAGTCTAGAATCTAGAGCGAGAACGGCTGAAACTATTAGTTTTTGGTACTTTGACTACTCCTTTACAGGAGGACGCCCAGAAATCACAATGAATCCCACAGACTCAAGAGTCATGTGCGGGCGGCGAATCCCAGCTAAAACCGCTTGACTCAACAAACTTTCGGTATTGATTTCATCAGCTAAAACCGATTCTAAAAGTTGTTCGGATTTAGACAGTCGATTCAATCGCAACTGCAATTGATTCACCCGGTTTTCGAGTTGGATAGCAGCAGTGACAGCGAAACTATTGCACATTTCCACAAAAGGCGATCGCCCGCGCAGCAATTCCTCCGATACCACCCGTCCCTTTTGACAAAAATCATCCCATTCTAGCGGATCGACAAAACTGTCAATCAGCGACGTGCGATTTTTCGACAAATTATAATCCCGATTCGGCCCGCCTTTCCCCTTATAATCCCGCTGCAAAATCGCCAGAAGTGCCGCATCTTCCACCAGAGACATTGGCTCGCTGCGAGCATCTACAAACACAGTTTCAAAAATTGGGAGAAACAGAGCATCAGCGCGGCGCTGCAAAGCTTTCAAGTTGTAATTTTCGATGTTTTGTGCTTGCAAAATTTGCTGAGCAGGCTGCACATCAGTCTGGATTGAATAATTAAACTGAAAGCCAAACCACTCCTTCCCAGGCTCCGCATCCCAACTTTCATCATGCCGCCACATGGCAAAAGCTTGACCGCGATCGTCCCAGCGAATATAAGAGCTAATTGCATCGATCAATCCCTCACCAATGCGGTAAAGAGCGACATCCGCATTCTGATGAGCAATACGGCGATTGTAACTACCATATTGCTGGCAATAAGGAACCAATCTGGTCATCAAATCCTTCGAGGGAATTAACGTTTTTTGAGTAGGTTTATAGCGCATCAACCCCGATACACTCGGATGTTCGATTTGTTTGAAGTGAAGAGCTTGACACAACCAACCTTCAGTCGCCCGCTGCATTTCTTTATGCTTAGCATCGCAGTTGTCGAGAGATTCAAAATACTGAGATGCGCTGTCATCAAGAGTATCAATTTCATCGAGAACGTACTGTTCATCAATTTTGATTTTCTCTTGTTCGATTTCAGTTTTAATCGCTTCAATTTCGCTGGATAAGCCCTTGCCTCCCTCAGCAAACAACTTTTCTTCAAGTTTGAGAAGTTTTTCCTCAGCATAAAACTGAAGGCTGGCAATAGATTTGTTGAAGATATCAAACCCATCTTTTAAAACTTGAAACCAAGCTTCGTGGGGACTCTCCGGCATATCCGGGCCTGCAAACAAACAAAATTGCACTCCCATTTTGCTACCAATGCGATCGACTCTGCCGAGTCTTTGTTCTAACTGATGGGGAAACCACGGCAAATCGAAGTGAACTAACCAATCTGTCAATTGCAGATTTACCCCTACTTCCGCCGATCGATCGCACACTAAGATAAAACAATGGGGTTCAGTCTTAAACCGCTTGAGACTAGCCTCAACATCATCAGCCGATTTTGTCGTGTCATGGCTGGCGATCGCATTTTTACCAAAGATTTTAGCTAAATTTTCCGCAATCTCTTTACAAGTTGCAGTAAAACTGGTAAAAATCACAATTTTCGGGAAACGTTCGCCTGGAATCGGCCGTTTAATTTGCTGTTGAATTCTCGACAGCAAATCGCGAGGTTTGCTGTGATACTCGCGCGGAACCTTCAAAGCAACTGCCAGAAATCGGAGAATGGCGATTCGTAACAAACTCAGTCGATCGAGTCCTTCCTGGGGCTTTTCCAGGGTATTGAGCAAGGTTTCCAGCATTTCCCTTTCTTCGGGAAACAGCGCCGTTTTGGTCAAAATTGCCGTGTCATTTTGTCCAAATTCGCGATCGAGTTCTGGAGTCGATTTTTTCTGCAAGCGAGCTTTGACAACCCGTTCTAAAACATTCAGCCAAGTACCAGAAGCGCGGAAAAACAGCAGAAAAATTCTCTGATATTCGCTCGACTTGGGAGCGACTGTCCGCCATTTATCGAGTACGGTTTGAATTTCCGACCACTGTTCATCATTCAGATCATACTCAGTTTTGGGGACAGCCTCTCGCTCGAAAATCACATCTTCAACCGCATCCCGGCGGTTGCGAAGGATGCGACGGTGCAGGCGGTAGGTATCTCTAACGTGAGTGCGAATAGTTTGGACAATCCCCGCCTGTTCTGCTGTTTCTTTAGTTTTCAAACAACTTTCTAACTCTGTTGCTAATCCGATTAAATAATCATCTTTGGCAAAAATAGTGCGAAGTTGAGCGAGTTTTGCTTGCAAAACAGCAGGCTTGGCATTTTCTCGAAAATCTAGCAAAGCGCGACCGATTTCTTGACGGTTTTGCACCTGTTCTTTGAAGCTTTCCAGGTCATCAAGACGGTAAGTTGTGGGATCTAGCAAGTGCAGCATCGTTAGAAAATCTTGCTCGTGGCCAAGAACTGGCGTTGCAGATAATAACAATACATTTTTGCTTTTCTGAGCTAGTTTCTGACAGAGTTCAAAGGACTGCTGCTGAGTGCGATCGCTCGAATTTGCCATTGCCGCCACATCATGCGCTTCATCCACAATCAGAAAATCTAGGTTAGCGTTGCGGCTAATTTGATTGATGTCGCTAACAGCAGCAAGCTGCACTCGGTCAGCAAAATGAGACAAATAGAATTTATTTTCCAACTCCTGCCGCCACTGTTCGAGCAAGTATTTCGGAACCAGTACCACAGCGCGTCCGTTGGGTTCATCTAGCAGGAATTGGCGGAGAATTGTGCCGGCTTCTACTGTTTTTCCCAGTCCTGGTTCGTCTGCCAATAAATAGCGCACGATTGGGTCTTCTAGGACGCGCCGCACGACTTCAACTTGGTGCGGGTAGAGGTCTATGTTAGCAGAAATTAAACCGGTCATGCCGCGGCTGACGGCCCGCTGTTCGATCGCAGATTGAACAAATGCCAATCGGCGATCGTGAAAATAGGGCGTTTCTTGGCCTTTGACTGCTAAAATGTCGATCGGATCGGCGATCGGGATATTGCAGCGAACGTAAAGTTCGGTTTCAACAGCTTGCAAACTTTGGCTGTCGGGCAGGTCAATTTCGTACTCTAATTTATCTTCATCCCAGTCATAAACTCGCCCAATTATCCATCTTTCCTGAGTGGTACTCCAGAGGTAGCAGCGGGTTTGGCGCTGAAGTCTAGCTTCTTGCAGTAGACTTAATGGCACAGTTTTGCGGATGCGCTTTTTAACTGAGCAAAAATATTCAACTACCGCCTCGGTACGCGATACCTCGACAACTTTTCCGACTCCCAAATCGTTTCTGGGCGATCGAACTAACGAACCAACATCAATCATAGTTTTAGCCTGACAATACTTACTAGAATACAGTAAATCCTTTCACCTTAAAAAATTTAGCAAGATGCGATTTTCGCCTGCTTCACTTTTTTAGTCAAATGAAAGTCAATCTGCTATTCGGAAAACAATAATTTTAGCATGATAACTAACATTTTGGTATTCAATAAATATGCTAGCAGCGAATAAGAATACCTACTTACGCTCAAGGAAAAATAACGCCTAGATTACCAGATTCCCATTTCGGATATTTCTGCATCACACTGCTATAAATTTCCGAGTCTGTGAACCCTGCTAACCAAGCTTGTAGCGGCGGCCAAGGCTGTTCGTTGAACCAAGTTTGATCTGTATGAGCGAATTGACGAACAAAAGGTGCGATCGCCATATCAGCCAATGCTACATTGTTACCAAATAAATATTTAGTCGCGCTTAACTGTAAGTTAAGTTTTTCCAGGAATAAAGAACCTTCATAACGATGTACTTGGGCATCAACACCGGGATAACGATCGGGGTACTTATAACGGTCAAGATGATATTTAAATCTATCATCAAATAGAGCGATTAGTTCCAGCATTTCTGTAACCGAACCTTGCTGTGGCATCAACCATTTTTCAGGATCATGTTGTCTCAATGCCCACAACATGATATCGATACTTTGATCGAGTACACGCCCGTCAATATCAATCAATATTGGTACTGTACCTTTGGGAGATATTTCCAACATCTCTGGTGGTTTGTCTCGCAAAACAACTTCCCGCAACTCACACACCCGATTGCTAACCATCAAGGCCAAGCGCGCGCGCATAGCATAGGGACAGCGGCGAAACGAATACAAAATCGGGTATGTTGCTGACATATTATATGTTTAGTCGATCGCGCGATCGGGTTTGTCGGGTCAGAAACCCGGTTTCTTTCGATATTTCTCGTCGTCAAACAAGATTTTTCGTAGAAACCGGGTTTCTTTGAGCTTAGTGAATAATACTATTAGTCGCAGGCCTCATCTACTTTTTCCTTCGCATCGTAGCGCGCGCCTATATGTACTTGGTTGCGACGCTTAGCAAGCTCAATCTGACGTTGACGTTCAGATAAGGCTTGTTTTTTGGTTTCAGTTTTTGAGTCATGACAATGAGGACAACTCACACCAAGCACAAATAATTCAGAAGCCTTATCTTCCTGACTAATCGGGTGACGACAACCGCGACAAAGTTCATAATTACCCGGCTTTAAGTCCTGACCAACAGAAACCCGTTCATCAAAGACAAAACATTCACCTTCCCAACGACTTTCTGCTTCCGGCACCGTTTCCAAATATTTTAAAATTCCGCCTTCGAGATGATAGACTTCCTCAAAACCTTGACTACGCAAAAAAGCAGTAGATTTCTCGCAGCGAATACCACCCGTGCAAAACATTGCCACCTTGGGTTTATTGCGTAAAGCAGTTTCCCGCAACACCCATTCAGGTAACTCAGAAAAGCTTTTTGTTTTGGGATTAATAGCGCCTTCAAAAGTACCCATAGATACCTCGAAGTCGTTACGCACATCAACCACCACAACATCGGGATCGTCAAGCAGCTTATTCCACTCATCAGGCTTAACATATTTGCCAGCCATGAGGCGGGGATTAATGTCCGGTACTCCCATCGTGACTATTTCGCGCTTCAAGCGTATTTTCAGACGGTAAAAAGGTGCTTTTTCCGAGAAAGATTCCTTGTGTACCAAATCCGCAAAACGCGGGTCACTACGCAAGAATTCCAGCACTGCGTGTACGCCCTCGGATGAGCCGGCAATAGTGCCATTAATGCCTTCTTGGGCCAGTAAGATAGTGCCTTTAACGTTGTTGTTGTTGCAACAATCGAGTAGCGGTGCTTTCAGCTCAGCAAAATCAGGTAGTTCAACGAACTTATATAAAGCAGCGGTTAAGAAATAAGCCATAGATTGAAGGGATAGCACTAATTAATTTTCATAATTAAATTATATGAAAATTCAGTCAAAGGGGACGGTGGGACTCGAACCCATGAGGTTCAGCGGAAGAGGTAAGCATCACTCATGGAACCCGATACTGGCAAAGGGTTACATCCTCCGATCAGATTTTTGTATCCCGTGTGGTCTCCAAATTCTCTCCAAATTCTCTCCCAATTGCTAACGTTGTCCTGTCACTGTGGAAATTTTACCATGACCCATACGTCTAGTAGAGGTGCGGAATGTGGGTTGAAAGCACAAGGCAAAAAGTCGAGGGTTGATTTGGCGGATATGGAAACTGTGCTGGACGTATTGGCCGAGCTAGGCGCTTAACCAAACTCATATTTAGAGACACTCCGAATACTCTCCAAAGTGTCTCCAAATTGTCTCCAAACAGCCCTCAAAAACCCTGTGTTTGTCTCCAAAAACATCTTGTGCAACCACAGAGACCCAGCCCTAGAAACGCCAAAACCCTTGATTCCTCAAGAGTTTTAAATAGTTTTTTCGCAAGCGGACGGTGGGACTCGAACCCACGACGTTCAGCATGGGAAGCTGACATTCTACCACTGAATTACGCCCGCGCTTAGTGTTTTTTACCTGCTTTCACCTTCTTTGACTTTGGAGGCGCAGCGGTAAAAAACGACTAGAAAAACATTGTACAACTATTTTCGGATTTTGAGTATAGCATTTTGACAATCAATTTTCGGCGATCGCCGATCGCCCCTCCACCCGACAAAAAAGTCCTGCACCAAAGGCAGGACTTAATCTGGCTTACCCCGTCAATCTCTTCTATTAGTCTCTTAGAGAGGGACTTCGTTTGACAAAAAGCGGTTTCAACCGCCGATAGATCGAGGGGGTGGATTTTCAACCGCCAATAGATCCAGGGCGATCGAACTTTGCCATTAGACGAAGCGCAAAGAGGTGCTGTCAATAGCCAGGAAAGAAACTGATTGGACGATCGCAATCAATTCATCCGCGCCATTCGTCTTCTTAAAGATAGCGGTTCCAGCAGGCAATCCTTCGGGTGAAGCACCTAACACGTAAGTGCTAGGAGCACCTTGAAGTTGGAGGATATCTTCAGTCGGGTTGAAACCGACAATCAAAGCGTAGTCGCCTGCGCCAGTGCCGGTATCGTTGCCATCGTTGTAATAGAACTTGGTGGCATCTCCCAGCAAGAAAGTATCATTGCCTTCAGCGCCAATCAGGGTATCGATTTCGCCGCGCCCTGGATTAGCAGCAGTGCCGTCAACGCCGCTGAGAATGTCGTTGCCTTCTTTGCCGTAGAGGAAATCGTTGCCAGTACCGCCCAGCAAAGCATCATTATCTTTACCGCCGTACAGGGAGTCGTTTCCAGCGTCGCCGGCTAAAGTATTGTTGCCTAGATCGCCGCTGATGGCATCGTTACCGCCGCCGCCATACAAAACGTCCTCACCTTTTCCTCCTAACTGGATATCGTTACCGTCGCCTCCAATCACGGTGTCATTGCCGTCGTTGCCAAATAGGAGATCGTTGCCGTCGTCGCCAAATAAGGCATCGTCTCCTTTGCCTCCGAAGAATGTGTTGTTTTCGCTATTGCCGATTAAGGTGTCGTTGCCTTTGTTGCCGTAGACGGGACTGTTAGCGTCGATCGCAACGATCACGTCATTGCTGTTACTGCCGATATTCCCTGACGCTGAACCTGTCGGTGCGGGTGCGTTTGTGAGTGTGAGTGCGATCGGAAGTGCGATCGTCTGAGTCGGTGCCGGAGTGAAAACGGGTGTAGGTGTTGTAGCCGGTGTGGGCGTTGTAACCGGTGTGGGCGCCGTGGGTGGCAGCGGTGGGAGTGCAACCGGTGTGGGCGCTGTGGGTGTCGGCGCCGTGGGTGTGGGCGCCGTGGGTGTGGGCGCCGTGGGTGTTGGTGCTGTGGGTGTTGGCGTCGTGGGTGTTGGCGCTGTGGGTGTTGGCGCTGTGGGTGAGTCTGGTAAATTAGCAGCCAGAATGTCGCTACCAGAGAGGTTGTTGATGGTTTCGATCAAACCCGCACCCGCGAGGGTTGGGGATG